>JACMKJ010000156.1 GCA_014380155.1 Rhizobacter sp.
TGCCGGCCTCTGCGCCCATGGCTGCGGCTCCCGCCAGCGCGGTCGCCGAGGCGCCCGTGGTTGCACCGCCCGCGTCGACGCCAACCTCCCCGGAACCGCCCGCAGTCGTGGCACAGGTCACACCGCCCGCCAAGCCCGCCGCCCCCAAAGAAACCGCAAAGGAAAGCGCCAAGGAGCGCCGCACCCGTGAGCGTGAGGCCAGGCTCGCCGCCACCGGCGCCGGTGCAGCGGCTGCCACAGGCGTGCTGCGCATTGCGGTCAGCCCGTGGGGCCAGGTCGAGGTTGATGGCAAACCGGTGGGCATTGCGCCGCCGCTGAACGAGCTCACGCTGAGCGAGGGCCGCCACACCATCACCATCCGCAACGACGAGTTCCCGCCTTACAGTTCGAGCGTCAATATCGTGCCCGGCCAAGCCGTCTCACTCAAACACCGATTCGGATCATGACCAGAACCTTTCACGCCCTTGCGCTCGTGCCCCTGATGCTTGCCGTGCTGGCCGGCTGTGCCACCCAAAGCAAGCCGGCTCCGGTGGGCTTGCTCGACGTGGTCTCACGCCCTGCCGAGCGCGCTCTGCAAGGCGGGTTGCGCGCCTATGACGACGCGCAATACGCCGACGCCGAGAAGCAGCTCAACCAGGCCCTGCAAGCCGGGCTGGCATCGCCGCGCGACAAGGGTGCGGCCCATAAAACACTCGCCTTCATCTACTGCACCAGCAAGCGGCTGCTCGAGTGCGAGGCCGAGTTCCGCGCCGCCAAGCAGGCCGACCCGACGTTTGCACTGAGCAAATCAGAACAAGGCCACCCGCTGTGGGGCCCGGTCTACAAGAAGACGCAGTGACTGCGCAGTGATAATGCGCGGGCTGACGGCCAGTAGGCCGCCCGACCCGCGTACATGACTGCACCCAGCCTCACACCCTTCGCGCACACCCTGCGCATCTACTGGGAAGACACCGACGCGGGCGGCGTGGTGTTCTACGCCAACTACCTCAAGTTATTCGAGCGCGCGCGCACCGAATGGCTGCGCAGCATGGGCTTCGGGCAAGAAGAATTGCGCATGCAAACGGGCGCCATCTTCATCGTGTCGCAAACCAGCGTGCGCTACCTGCGCCCGGCGCGGCTCGACGACCTGCTGCGCGTCACCGTCGAGCTGCGCCACGCCGGCCAGGCCAGCATGACCATTGCCCAGGTGGCCTGGCGCGGTGACGAGCGCGTGGCCGAGGGCGAGATCCGCATCGGCTGTGTCGACGCCCAAAGTTTCAGGCCACGCCGTATCCCTGACCCCTTGTTGCAAGCGATGGCCACTCACTTGCCGACGTAAGCCCGACCGCATGCAAAATCGGCGCGGGCGGAACCGATGCCGCATTTGGCCCTCTCACCCACGCCCTCGCAGAACATGGAACCCCGCTGAATGAACCAAGACCTCTCCATCATCAGCCTGGTGCTGCAGGCAAGCTTTGTGGTGCAGCTCGTCATGGTGGGCCTGCTGCTGGTGTCGCTGGCCAGCTGGACCGTGATCTTCGGCAAGCTCTTCGGCCTGAAAAAGGTGCGTGCCGATAACGACGAATTCGAGCGCGAGTTCTGGGCTGGCAAAAACCTGAACGATCTCTTCAACGACGCCGGGCGCCGCGTCGAGGGTGCGCCGATGGAGCGCATCTTCGCCTCGGGCATGCGCGAATTCATGAAGATGCGTGAGCGCCGTGTGGCCGACAGCGGCCTGCTGCTCGACGGCTCGCGCCGCGCCATGCGCGCGAGCTTCCAGCGCGAGCTCGACGTGGTCGAGGCCAACCTCTCCTTCCTTGCCACCGTGGGCTCGGTGTCGCCGTACGTGGGCCTGTTCGGCACGGTGTGGGGAATCATGCATGCCTTCGTCGGCCTGGCCAA
>JACMKJ010000157.1 GCA_014380155.1 Rhizobacter sp.
CACGTGTCCGAAATGGACTGGACCAACAAGAACGTAGCTCCTAGCAAGCTCGTGGCCCTGGGCGACGAAGTCGAAGTCATGGTTTTGGAAATCGACGAAGACAAGCGCCGCATCAGCCTGGGCATGAAGCAGTGCAAGGCCAACCCGTGGGAAGAGTTCTCGGGCACCGTGCAGCGCGGCGACAAGGTAAAGGGCCCCGTCAAGTCGATCACCGACTTCGGCGTGTTCATCGGCCTGTCGGCAGGCATCGATGGTCTGGTGCACCTGTCCGACCTGTCGTGGAACGAGCCGGGCGAAGCTGCCGTGCGCAACTACAAGAAGGGCCAGGAAGTCGAAGCGATCGTGCTGGCCGTCGACGTGGAACGCGAACGCATCTCGCTGGGCATCAAGCAGCTCGACTCCGACCCGTTCACCGCCTACACCTCGGTCAACGATCGCGGCATGACGGTCGCGGGCAAGGTCAAGACGGTGGACGCTCGTGGCGCTGAAATCCAGCTCAACGAAGACGTGACCGGCTACCTGCGCGCTTCTGAAATCAGCCGTGACCGCGTCGAAGACGCACGCAACGTGCTGAAAGAAGGCGACGAAGTCTCCTCGATCATCATCAACGTCGACCGCAAGACGCGTTCGA
This sequence comes from Rhizobacter sp., assembly GCA_014380155.1. Taxonomy (GTDB): domain Bacteria; phylum Pseudomonadota; class Gammaproteobacteria; order Burkholderiales; family Burkholderiaceae_C; genus Rhizobacter. The sequence goes on from JACMKJ010000157.1 coordinate 632, forward strand.
TCCAGTTGTCGATCAAGGCCAAGGACAACGTCGACCAGCAAGAAGCCATGTCGCGCCTTTCGCAAAGCAATGAGCGCGAGACGGCTGGTACCACCAGCCTGGGCGCCCTGCTGCGCGCCAAGCTCGACAACAAGGGTGACGGCAACTAAGAGCGCAGACGGGAATGACGCGATCCGACCTCGTCGCGCGGCTGGCCGAACAATTCGGCCAGCTGACGCATCGCGACACCGAGTTCGCCGTCAAGACCATTCTCGATGCGATGTCCGACGCGCTGGCGCGCGGGCACCGCATCGAGATCCGCGGCTTCGGCAGCTTCTCGATCAACCGCCGCCCGCCGCGCATGGGCCGCAACCCCCGCTCCGGCGAGCAGGTGGTGATCCCCGAGAAGCTTGTTCCCCATTTCAAACCCGGCAAGGCCCTGCGTGAGGCAGTGGATGCGAGGGCTCTGATCGAAGACCCGGTTGCCGCGGCTGAAACGCCGGCCACAGGCACCTGAAGCAAGTCGCTCCAACACTCTCGCCATGGGTCTGCTGACCCTAGAATCAGGCCCGGAGTTGTGATGCGAATTCTTGTCTGGCTCTTGCGAGCCACCCTCTTCTTCACCTTGCTTGCGTTCGCGCTGAACAATCAGCACGAGGCCAGCCTCAAATGGTTCTTTGGCCAAGAATGGCGCACGCCCATGGTGTTCATCGTGCTGGGTGCGTTCACGCTGGGCTGCGTGTTTGGCGTGCTCGCGATGGTCCCGAGTTGGTGGCAGCACCGCCGTGCTGCGCGCAGGCAAGTGGCCGACAACGATTCCGTTGACACCCGCAGCGCCGACACGCCACCACCCTCCGACTCCAAGCTGTTGCAACATGAACTTTGACCTGCAGTGGCTGCTGCTCGGCCTGCCCATCGCCTTTGCGCTCGGCTGGCTCGGCTCGCGCCTTGACCTGCGGCAATGGAAGCGCGAGCAACACGACTCGCCCAAGGCCTACTTCAAGGGCCTCAACCTGCTGCTGAACGAGCAGCAAGACAAGGCCATCGACGCGTTCATCGAGGCGGTGCAACACGACCCCGACACCTCCGACCTGCACTTCGCACTCGGCAACCTGTTTCGCCGCCGTGGTGAATATGAGCGTGCGGTTCGCGTGCACCAGCACCTGGTGAGTCGGGCCGACCTGCCACGCACCGAGCGAGACCGCGCGCAGCACGCGCTGGCGCAAGACTTCATGAAAGCCGGCCTTTTCGACCGCGCCGAAGAGGCCTACAAGGCGCTCGAAGGCACCGCCTTCGACACCGAGGCCCGCCTGGCCCTGCTCACCCTGCATGAACGCTCACGCGACTGGCGCGCGGCCGTCGAGGTGGCGCAAAAGCTCGAACACAGTGGCACCGCTTCGTTCGCATCGCGCATCGCGCATTACTGGTGCGAAATCGCGCTCGAAGCCGACGCTCGCCAGCAACCCGCCGAAGCTGATGACGCCCTGCGCCAGGCCCGCGAGGCCGCGCCCAGCTCGCCGCGCCCCATCGTGCTGGCCGGGCAGCGGGCCCATAGTCGTGGCGAGCACCCCCAGGCGCTGAAGCTATGGAGCGAGCTGCTGACCGCCCACCCCACGTCGTTCAACCTGGTGACACGCGACTACGCCGCCAGCGCGCTGGCCTGCGGTGAACAGGCGGCTGCATTGGAGCGTCTGCAATCGCTCTACCGCCGCACGCCCACCATGGACCTGCTGGCAGCCATCGCCACGCTCGACCCCGCGCCCACTGCACAGCGCAGCCGCCTGCTGACCCATCTGCAAGAGCAGCCCACGCTGTCGGCCGCACAAGAGTTGTTGCGGCAGCTGACGAGCGAAGGCACTCCGCTTGACGCCAACGAAGTGCAAAGCCTGCGCACGGCCGTGAGCCGAGCTGCCAAGCCACTGCAGCGCTACCGCTGCGCCGCCTGCGGCTTTGAAGCGCAGCATTATTTCTGGCAATGCCCGGGCTGCCTCAGCTGGGACAGCTACCCGCCCCAAAGGCTGGAGGACTTGTGATGACCGCACAGAAGATCACTCGCGAACGCCTGGCCACCGCGCGCGTGCTGGTGGTCGGCGACGCCATGCTCGACCGCTACTGGTTCGGCGAGGTGGGGCGCATCTCGCCCGAGGCGCCGGTGCCGATCGTCAAGATCGAC
>JACMKJ010000158.1 GCA_014380155.1 Rhizobacter sp.
AATTCAAGCAAGCCCTGGTTGGCCAGGCACAGACCGCCCGAGTAGCTGTACGCATCGGGGTCGTCTTGCGCGTAGGTCTCGAGCTTGCGGATGTCGACCTTGCCCACCAGCGAGCTGATGTCCTGGTTGTTTTCGTCGCCCGGCTCGGTCTTGGCAATGCCCACTTGTTTGAGCACCGAGGGGAAACGTTTGACGACCTTGAACTTGCGGATGTCGCCACCGTACTCTTCCAGACGTTTTACGGCCCAGGGTGACAAGATGCGCTGCAGGTAGCGACGTGGAATGCCATATTCCTTTTCAAGAATGGCGCCGTCTTCGGTGGCATCGAAAAGGCCGAGCGGCGATTCGTTCACCGGCGAGCCTTTGATGGCGTAGAACGGCACGTCTTGCATGAGCAGCTTCAGCCGCTCGGCAATCGACGACTTGCCGCCACCCACCGGCCCCAGCAGATAGAGGATCTGCTTCTTTTCTTCCAGCCCCTGCGCCGCATGCCTGAAATACGACACCACCTGTTCGATGGCGTCTTCCATGCCGTAGAACTCGGCGAAGGCGGGGTAGATCTTGATGACCTTGTTGGCGAACAGCCGCGAGAGCCGCTGGTCGTTGCGCGTGTCGATGCTTTGAGGCTCACCGATGGCCCTGAGCATGCGCTCGGCGGCGGTGGCATACGCAATCGGGTTGCGTTTGCATTCGGCGAGGTACTCCTCGAGTGAGAGTTCCTCTTCACGCGTGCGCTCGAATCGAGCGGCGAAATGGCTGATCACATCCATGCTGACCTCCTAGATCTCAGGAAGACGTTTGCCGGGGGCCACCTCGGCACCGTCTGGGGAAGTTCTGATGAAGCCCGCGTCAGGCTCCATCAGAGCTTTCCTTGTCGTCAGCTGCTTGCGCTCAAGCTTGAGTCATTGTGAGAGCAATCATGTCTTGAGAAGAAGCGAAATATCACCGTTGTTTGGAGCTTTGCAAGGAGTGTGCCGCTTGTCACTCTGCACCGCAGCATCAGCAGCATTGCCCCCCATACAAGGGAGCGGCGCATGCCGCACAAAGTTCCTCAGGGCTTCTTCTGTCAACCTCGCGCTGCTCAAGATACGCCTATGCGTTGGTCAAGCCAAGTTTTTCGAGCAGTCCGTTGAGTTCATCCAACGAGCCGAACTGAATTGCCACCTCGCCTTGTTCGCCGCGCTTGGTTCGTTTCTTCACGCGGATCTCGACCTGCGCCGTCAAGGCATCTGACAACTCTTCTTCGATGCGCGAAATATCGCGTGATTTCTCTTTGGCCACGCGCAGCAGGGGCTTTTGACGCGAGGTCATGGCCTTGCTCACCAGCTTCTCGGCCTCGCGCACGCTGAGTTTTTTGCCGACGATTTCAGCCGCGGTGAGTATTTGCTGCGCGCCTTCGAGCGGCAACAGCGCGCGTGCGTGACCCATGTCGATGTCACCGGCCATCAACATTTGTTGCACCGGCTCGGCGAGGTTGAGCAGGCGCAGCAAATTGCTTGCTGCACTGCGCGAGCGGCCCACGGCCTGCGCGGCCTGCTCGTGCGTGAGATGGAACTCATTGACCAGGCGCGCAATGCCTTGGGCTTCTTCGAGCGGGTTGAGGTCTTCGCGTTGGATGTTTTCGATGAGCGCCATGGCGGCAGCGGCTTCATCGGGCACGTCTTTCACGAGCACCGGCACTTCATCGAGGCCGGCAAGTTTGGCCGCGCGTGTGCGGCGCTCACCGGCGATGATCTCGAAGCGGTTGTCACCTACCGGCCGCACAAGGATGGGCTGCATGATGCCCTGCGCCTTGATGCTTTCGGCCAACTCGTAGAGCGAGCCCTCGTCCATGCGCGTGCGCGGCTGGTACTTGCCGGGCTGCAGTTGCGCGAGTTTCAAAACACGCGGTGCGCCGTCGTTGGCAGGCGCAGGGTTGTCGTTGACTTTGGGGCCGAGCAGAGCTTCGAGGCCGAGGCCGAGGCCTTTGGGTTTTTTGGTGACCATGCGGGGATTCTGGCCGATCACACCGCGGCCTCGATCAAGGCCCGCAACATCGCGCGCCCCTCAGGCCAATCGCCGAGGCCCGATTCGCCGTTGATGTGCGCACGTGCACCGACCGACATCAGCTCGCTGCCCCAGTCGGCCGCCAGTTGTGCGGCACGGTCGGGTGCGCAATAAGGGTCGTCGCTGCTGACGATCGCCAGGCTCTTGAACGGCATGCGCTGGCGCAGCATTGGCCGCCAGAGCGCGAGCTGCGGCGGCATGTCGTCGCGCTCGACGTCGGGCAAGGCGACGAGCATCGCCGCCCGCACCCGGTGGGTGTGCTGCGAGTGCGCCGCCCAGGCTGACACCAACTGGCAGCCCAGGCTGTGCGCCACCAGCACGGCGGGCGCGTCGCTTTGCAGCAGCACGTCTTCGAGTCGCGCCATCCAGTCGCCGCGTTTGGGCCACAACCAGTCGTCTTGTTCCACACGCTGGTCGCCATGCTGTTGTTCCCAGCGGCTTTGCCAATGGGCGGCGTCGGAGTTGAGCCAACCAGGCAACAGCAACACACGCCACTCGGTCACAGGGAAAACCTCAGTACGGGTCATGCGTCTGCCTTATCCTTCGGGTTCATTGAATTGAGGGTGATGGACATGACTTACCGGGTGTTTGTGGACGGCCAAGAAGGCACGACCGGGCTGCGCATCAACGAGTATCTCGCCGGCCGCAGCGACATCGAAGTGCTGCGCATCGCCCCCGAGCGCCGCAAAGACGCCGATGAGCGCGCCCGCCTGCTCAACGCCGCCGACGTGGCTTTCCTGTGCCTGCCCGATGCCGCCGCCAAGGAAGCTGCGGCGCTGGTCAACAACCCCAATACTTGCATCATCGATGCCAGCACGGCCCACCGCACCTCGCCCGACTGGGCCTTCGGCCTCCCCGAGCTGGCAGCAGACCAACGTGCGAAGTTGCGCGCCAACAAGCGCATCTCCAACCCCGGCTGCCATTCGAGCGCCTTCATCTTGTTGATGCGCCCGCTGGTCGATGCCGGCCTGGTGCCCGCCAACCTGCCCATCACCGCCAGCTCGATCACCGGCTACTCGGGCGGTGGCAAGAAGATGATCGAGCAGTACGAAGCCGGGCCCGACCCGCTGCTCGATTCACCCCGGCCTTACGGGCTCACGCTCACGCACAAGCACGTGCCCGAGATGGCAGCGCACACAGGCTTGTTGAACAAGCCGGTGTTCATGCCCATCGTCGGCAGGTTTCTCAAGGGTTTGAGCGTGAGTGTGCCCTTGCATCTGTCGCAACTCGCGATGGGCACCACGCCCGAAAAGCTGCATCAGGCGCTGGCGGACCGGTATGTCGGTGAACGCTTCATCCGTGTCTTGCCGCTGCGCGACCCGGCCGCCATCGAAGCGACCTACTTCGACGTCCAGGCCTGCAACGACACCAACCGTGTCGACATCTTTGTGTTTGCCAACGACACCCAGGCCATCTTGATGGCCCGGCTGGACAACCTGGGCAAAGGCGCCAGCGGTGCGGCGGTGCAGTCGATGAACGTGCACCTGGGCGTGGACGAGTCGCTCGGGTTGGTCTGAAGAGCAAGCAGCGCTCGGCGCCGGGCCGCCCCAAGCCGGGCGGCACCCCTCGGGGGCAGGAGCGGAGCGACTAGGGGGCTGAAGTTCTGTAGTGATAGGCGTAAGCGTCGGCAAAGCCGAGCCGCTGGTAAACCGCCCGAGCCGGGTGGTTGTCGCCTTCGACCTGCAGGTACGCGTGGCGTGCTCCATGCTCCCGCGCATGCACCAGCATGTGCTGGCACAGCAGGCGGGCCATGCCCTTCCCGCGCGCCGAGGCTGCGGTGAACACATCGTACAAACCCACCAGGTCGGCCTCGATGGCGTACTGCCCGCAGGCCAACACCTCGCCGTGCGAGCGCAGCTCAAAAGCGGTGAACGGCACCGGTGAATGCCGCAGCCGCTCGGCGTGAGCCTGGCGCTGCGACAGGGGCGAACCACGCAGTGCCCCGACCCGCTGGGCAAACGGGTCGAGGCCCACGGTGTGCACCGACAGGCCGGCCGGCAACCCCACAGACGCCAAGTCGTTCAGGCCGGTGCACACCATCACCCGCGTGTCGTCGATGCTGTGCAGGCCCATCGCGGCCAGTGTGTCGTCGAGGTGAGCCGGGCGTGTGAAAGGTGTAATGCGAATCACCAGTGGCAGATTGGCCTGGTTGAACACCTGCTCGCACAAGGCCAGGCGTTCGGCCACGCTCAGCCGGCCGTCGGCCACGGCGTTCACGCAGCGGGCCCGTTTGGCCTTGCCGGCTGAAAAGCGCACCAACCAGCCATCGACCCAGCGCTGCTGCGGCGGCGCGCTGGCGTTCAGCCCGGCGTCTTCGACCCTCGACAACAAGACGTCGTCGAACTTTGGATTGAGGGCTTGCGGCGCCAGTGGCATCAAGCGGCCTCGACGCGCTGCACCATCTCTTGTGCAAACTCGACGAACGACTGCGCGCCCTTGGACGCTGGGTCGAACACGACCCCCGGCAAACCATAGCTGGGCGCTTCGGCCAGCCGCACGTTGCGCGGGATCACGGTGTTGAACACCTTGTCGCCAAAGTGCGCCTTGAGCTGCTCGCTCACCTGCTGCTGCAGCGTGATGCGCGGGTCGAACATCACCCGCAGCAGGCCGATGATCTGCAGATCGGGGTTGAGGTTGGCGTGCACCTGCTTGATGGTGTTGACCAGATCCGACAGGCCTTCGAGCGCGAAGTACTCGCACTGCATGGGCACGACCACACCATGTGCGCTGCAAAGGCCATTGAGTGTGAGCAGGCTCAAGGACGGCGGGCAGTCGATCAGCACGAAGTCGTAGTCGGCGGCCACCGCGGCGATGGCGCCTTTGAGCCGCTTGTCGCGCCGCTCCAGCTCGACCAGTTCGACCTCGGCACCGGCCAGCTCGCGGTTGGCACCGAGCACGTCGTAGCCCACCTTCTCGCTCTTCACCCGCGCTTCGGCGATGGTGGCCGATTCGAGCAGCACGTCGTACACGGTGAGCTGAAGCGCTCGCTTGTCGACGCCCGAACCCATGGTGGCATTGCCTTGCGGGTCGAGGTCGATCACCAGCACACGCTGGCCGACCCTGGCCAAGCCGGCGGCGAGGTTGACGGTGGTGGTGGTTTTGCCGACGCCGCCCTTTTGGTTGGCAACGCAGAAGATGCGGGTCATGGGCGATCCGGTGATTGAAGGGAAATGGACGTCATCAGTTGCTGGCCAGGCGCACGCCGAAGCCGACCAGGAATACTCCCGCCAGCTTTTCTAACCAGCGCGCCAGTCGCTTGTGGGCCTTGACCTGGCTCGACACCGCGCCAGCAAAGGCACACAGGCTGAGGCAGTAGACGGCGGTGATGAGAGCAATCGTCACGGCCATGGCCGCAAAGGTCACCGCGCCCAGGTGGGTGCTCGCGTTGATGAAGAGTGGGAAGAAGGCCATGTAGAACACGATCGCCTTGGGGTTGAGCAAGGTGATCAGCAGGGCCTGGCGCAGATAGTGACGTGGCTCGATGCGAATGGGCGACGCATCGCCCTCCTTCGCAAAGATCAGCCGCAGCCCCACCCAGGCCAGGTAGGCCGCCCCGGCGTACTGCACGACCTGGAAAGCCAAGGGGTGAGCCGCCAGCAAAGCCGCCACACCCGCCACCGCCAGCCACAGCAGGATCTGGTCGCCCACGATCAAGCCCAGCGTGGCGGCGGCGCCGGCGCGAAAACCGCCCTTGGCCGTGGACGTGAGCAGTGCAAACGTGCCCGGCCCGGGCAGGGCCAGGAACACCAGGATCGAGAAGCAAAAGGTGCCGTAGTCGGAAATGCCGAACAAGGTCATGGTGATCTCAAAGTGGCGGCGAGCGTCGAATCCAAACCAGGCAGCGCTCGGCGTCCAGGCCGGGCACCGTCAGTTGTTCCACGTGAAACACATCCCATTCTCGGGGCAAGGCCGTGATTTCTTCGGCCGGGTCTTTGCCTTTCATCGCCATCCAGACACCGTCATCGCCCAGCAGCTGCCGGGTCAGACGGGTGAAATCGGCCAAGGAGGCAAAGGCCCGCGAGGTGATCACGTCGAATGGCTTCAGACGCAGATCCTCGACCCGGGCGTGGGCAGCGCTCAGGTTGGGCAGCTTCAGCTCGGCCGACGCCTGACGGATGAAGCTCGTCTTTTTGCCGACGGTGTCGACACAGGTCACGTCCAGACTGGGGAGCATGATCGCCAGCACCACGCCAGGCAAACCACCGCCGCTGCCTACGTCGAGCAACCGCGCTGGGCGGTCTCCGAGATGGCGCATCAACGGGGGCAGTGCCGCCAGGCTGTCCAGCAGGTGGTGGGTCAACATCTCGGCCGGCTTGCGCACGGCTGTCAGGTTGTAGACCTGGTTCCATTTGAGCAGCAGCGCCTGGTAGGCGAGCAGGCTGTCGGATTGGGCGTCACTCAGCGGCAGGCCGAGCGCCTGCCCACCTTGCTTCAGCAACTCACGCTGCTCAAGCGGCATCGCGGCCCGACAGTTCGTTGGCCGCAAAGCCCTTGAAGCGCCCCTTCTTCAGGTGAATCAGCAGCAACGAAATGGTCGCCGGTGTGATACCCGAGATGCGCGAGGCCTGCCCCAAGGTTTCGGGCCGGTGCGTGGCCAGCTTTTGCCGAGCCTCGAAACTGAGCGCGGTGACTTGCGCATAGTCCAGCTCGGCCGGCAGGCGCAGGCCCTCAAAGTGCACGGCCCGCTCGACTTCCTCGTTTTGCTTGTGGATGTAGCCGGCGTACTTGATGCTGATCTCGGCCTGCTCGATCACCGCGTCGGCCAGCTCCACACCCAGCTCCGAATGCAGTGTTTCACGTGAAACACCGGCCTCGGGCTTTGCGATTTGGGCCACTTCTACCAAAGCGTCGAAGTTGACTCCCGGGCGGCGCAGCAGATCAGCCAAGCTGTATTCGTGGTCGATGGCCTTGCCCAGCAGGCGATCGGCGTCGGCGTCGGGGAGGTTGTTGGGGTGCACCCAGGTCGACTTCAGGCGCTCGGTTTCGCGGGCGACCGCGTCACGCTTGCGGTTGAAGGCCGTCCAGCGGGCGTCGTCAACCAGGCCCAGCTCGCGGCCCTCTTCAGTCAGCCGCGCATCGGCGTTGTCTTCACGCAGCTGCAGGCGGAACTCGGCGCGGCTGGTGAACATGCGGTACGGCTCGGTCACGCCCTTGGTGATGAGGTCATCAACCAGCACGCCCAGGTAAGCCTGGTCGCGGCGGGGCGTCCAGGCGTCTTTGCCTTGAACTTGCAGCGCGGCGTTGATGCCGGCAAACAGGCCTTGGGCGCCCGCCTCTTCATAGCCGGTCGTGCCATTGATCTGCCCTGCGAAAAACAGGCCGCCGATCGACTTGGTCTCGAAGCTGGCCTTCAAGGCGCGGGGGTCGAAGTAGTCGTATTCGATGGCGTAACCAGGGCGCAGGATGTGCGCGTTTTCCAGGCCGCGCATCGAGCGCACGGCGGCGAGCTGGATGTCGAACGGCAAGCTGGTGCTGATGCCGTTTGGGTAGAACTCGTGCGTCGTCAGGCCCTCGGGCTCCAGAAAGATCTGGTGCGAATCCTTGTCGGCGAAGCGGTTGATCTTGTCTTCGATGCTCGGGCAGTAGCGCGGGCCCACACCTTCGATCACACCGGTAAACATCGGGCTGCGGTCGAAGCCCGAGCGGATGATGTCGTGCGTGCGTTCGTTGGTGTGGGTGATCCAGCACGGCACCTGCTGCGGGTGCTGCGAGGCGTGGCCCATGAAGCTGAACACCGGCACCGGATCGAGGTCACCGGGTTGTTCCGTGAGTTGCGAAAAGTCGATGCTGCGCCCGTCCAGCCGCGGCGGCGTGCCGGTCTTCAAGCGACCTTGCGGCAACTTCAGCTCCTTGAGCCGTGCCGAGAGCGACACCGCCGGCGGGTCGCCCGCCCGCCCTGCCGCATGGCTTTGCAGGCCGACGTGGATCTTGCCGTCGAGGAAGGTGCCTGCCGTCAACACCACCGTCTTGGCGCGGAAGCGAATGCCAACTTGTGTGACAGCCCCTACCACCCGGTCGCCTTCGACCATCAGGTCGTCAACCGCTTGTTGAAAGAGTGTCAGATTCGGCTGGTTCTCAAGCCGGTGGCGGATGGCCGCCTTGTACAGAATACGGTCGGCCTGGGCCCGCGTGGCCCGCACCGCCGGGCCCTTGGAGCCGTTCAAGATCCGGAATTGGATGCCCGACTCATCTGTGGCCGCCGCCATGGCGCCACCCAGGGCGTCGATTTCCTTGACCAGGTGACCCTTGCCGATGCCGCCGATCGACGGGTTGCAGCTCATCTGGCCGAGCGTTTCGATGTTGTGCGTCAGCAGCAAGGTGCTGGCACCCATGCGCGCCGCCGCCAGCGCGGCCTCGGTGCCGGCATGGCCGCCGCCGACGACGATGACGTCGAACTCATGGGGGTACAGCATGAAAACTCCGGGGGTGGGCCGCGGCTCTCGCAAAGCGTGTCGAGCGGGCAAGACGTGAATTTTAGGCTGCGGGGTCACTCGCGTCACCGGCTGTTCGGCAAGACCACGGTCATGCGTGGCGAGCGTGCCGAATAATCCTCGTCCATGAACTGCCGACCGGGCTGCGGTGCCTGCTGCATCGCCCCTTCCATCTCGACACCCATCCCGGGCATGCCGCTGATCAACGGCATCAGCAAGCCCGCCGGTGTGCGCTGCGTGCAGCTGACGCCCGACAACGCCTGCGCCATCTTCGGCCACCCGGATCGGCCGGCCGTGTGCGCTTCGCTGCAGCCGGCAGCCGAGATGTGCGGCGACAACCGCGAGCAAGCCCTGCGCTGGCTCGGGTACATGGAGCGCCATACCACTCCGTGACCGTCGCTTCAGGGCTCACGAAGCGTCGAGCAAACCCTGCCACAACGGAGAAAGCCGAAACTTCTCCGCCTCGGTGAGCCCTTCGCTGAGCAACAAACACTCGCGGTGAAACGCCCGCATGCGCTGACGCAGCTCACTCTCGGCCAGCTCCAGCTCCAGCCGCTCGGACGGTGCGGCGTCGTTCGCCGAGACGCCCCACAAACCCAAAGCATTCCACGCCACCCGCAAACGGTCGAGCCGGCGCAGCGCATCGGTCACCACGTCGGTGATGGTCGACGTGCGGCGCTGCTCGTGCAGCTCCAACGCCAGCTGATGCGCCTCGGCGAGCTGATGGTCGATGTCGGCCAGCTGCGCGGCGAGTGTCGATGCGATCGGCTGCGCATCGCCGGCGAAGTCTTCACTGGCCTCGTGCGCCGCATCGCAGATAAAGGCCGCCCACTGCGGGTCAAACTCCCCCGGCACCACCCGCAGCGCGAAGCTCGCACGTGTCAGCGGCGCATGCGACGCACACAGGCTGCCGAGCGTCACCTCCACCACCGCCAGCACACGGCCGAGGCGTGACACCGCCTCGCCGCTCAGCCGCGCCGGGTAGCCCGAGCGGTCGAGCCTCTCATGGTGCTCGGCCACCGCCTGCCCCAGCGCGGCCGGGTAGTCGGTCAAGCCGCACAACAGCATCTGCGCCACCCGCGGGTGCACCACCAGGTGCTTGTGGCCAATGATGTCGAGCGCCTGCGCATAGTCGAGGTACAGCGGGTTGATGTAGACCTCGCCGATGTCGTGCAACAAGCCGCCCAGCATGGCCAGGCGAATGTCGTGGTGGCTGCCTTCGCGGCTCGCGACCATGGCACCCGCGAGCGCCATGCCGCACACCGCATGCGACAGGGTGGCCGGCCGCGTGGCCGCAGCCGTGGTGAGGAGCAACTGCGCCACCGAGTGCAGCGGGATCTGCCTGAGCTGCGCCACAAGCACCGGTGCCCAGGGCTTCAACGCGGGTGCAAGCGGGCTCTGCGATTCAAACAGCTCCTGCAGGTCGTGCATCAGCGTGAAGAGCGTGACACCGCCTTCGGCCTGCAAGCAGACCTCGATCGGCTGCTTCAGCCGGCGCTCCATCAGGCGCTGCTGCAGCGCAGCCGTGACCGGCTGGTCACGCGCCCACAGCTTGACGCCCCGCACGTCGACGATGTCTTGCGAGGCAATGATCGCGTACGACTCGCCGGCCTTGCTGAGCGCGGCCAGCGCATGGGGATTGGGTTCGCTCCCCGGTGCGAGGGACAGATGCATTGGAGCCGGTAGTTAGCGCCCCGCGCCGGTGACGGTGCGGAGCTCTTGTGCCACATGGCCGTCCTTCAGCACGATCACGCGGCTGGCCGAAGCCATGGTCTCGGGGCGGTGCGCCACGATCACCCGCGTGAGGTCGAGCTGGCGAATCGCCTGGTTCACCAGGCGCTCGCGGTCCACGTCGAGCGCACTCGTCGCTTCGTCGAGGAACAGGATCTTCGGCCGCTTGTAGAGCGCGCGGGCCAGCAGGATGCGCTGCTTCTGCCCGCCTGAAATGCTGGCTCCCATGTCGCCGATCAGCGTGTGGTAGCCCATGGGCATGGCCTCGATCTCGTCGTGTACGGCCGCGAGCTGGGCACATTGCGACACCCAGGCCGGGTCGGCGTGGCTGTCGAAGAAACTGATGTTGTCGGTGATCGAGCCGGCGAAAAGCTGGTCGTCTTGCATCACGGTGCCGATCATGTCGCGCCAGGCGCGCAGGCCGAGTTGGCGCAGCGGCACACCGCCCACGCGAATCTCGCCCGACTGCGGCGTGTGGATGCCCAGCATCAGCTTGAGGAGTGTCGTCTTGCCACAGCCCGAGGGCCCGGCAATCGCCACCGATTCACCCGGCTCGATGACGAAGCTCACGTCATTCAGCACCTCGGGCTCGCTGTCGGAATAGCGAAAGCTCACGCCCTGCAGCTCCAGGCGCGCCGGCAGCTCGTTCTCGCGGGCCGGCACGTCGGGTTCGGCTTCGGGCGTGGTGAGCACGATGTCGGCCAGGCGCTCGCCTTGCAGCTTGAGCATCTTCAGCTCGACCATCTTGTCGATCAGGCCGCTCACGCGCTGCGCGAAGGTCTCTTTGTAGGCGAAGAAGGCGAACAACATGCCCACCGAAAAACGGTGGTCCATCACCAGCAGCGCACCCACCCAGATCACCGCTATGCGCTCCAGGCCGAACACCAGCTTGTGCATCACGCCGAACATCAGGTCGAGCTTGCGGGTGGCGATGTTGGCGTTCATCGCGTCGACCACGCGGTTCATGAACTGCGCCTGGCGGTCTTCCTGCCGGTTGAAAAGCTTGATCGACTGCACCCCGCGCAATGACTCCAGAAAGTGCGTCGAACGCTTGGCGTCGTGCACGATGGCTTCTTCGGTCGCGTCGCGCTGCGGGCGGAAGAAAGCCCAGCGCAGCAGCGCATACAACGCCACGCTGCCGAAGGCGATGGCCGTGAGCGTGACGCTGTAGAAGCACATCACCACAAACGTCAGCACCACCAGCAGGCCGTCGAGCACGGCTTCGATGAAGCTGGTGGTCAGCGTCTGCTGCATCTGCTGGATGGCACCGAAGCGCGACATGATGTCGCCGGTGTGGCGCTTCTCGAACCAGCTCACCGGCAGGCGCATCAGGTGCGCAAACACGTTCGACAGCCACTGCAGGTTGAGCGTGGCCGACAGGTAGAGCACCGCCCATGAGCGAATCGCGGCTGTCGCCACCTGCACCAGCACCAAGAGGCCGAAGCCGATGCCCAGGGTGATGAGCAGGTCGCGGTCGGCGCTGACGAGCACGCTGTCGACCGTCCACTGCATGAAAAACGGCGTCAGCAGCATGAAGGCTTCAAGCGCCAGAGCCATCACGAAGATCTGGCCCAGCGAGCGCTTGAGCCCGACCACATGGCCGAGCAGCTGGCGCGTGCTGACCGACTGCTTTTCTTCTTGCGGCTTGAAGTCGGCCGCCGGTGACAGCTCCAGCACCACACCGGTGAAATGTTTGGCCACCTCGGCCAGGCGCAGGCGGCGCACACCGCGCGCCGGGTCGTGGATCGTGGCCCAATCGCCGCGCACCTCGGTCAACACGACGAAGTGGTTCAGGTCCCAGTGCAACACGCAGGGCAGCTGCAACTGCGGCAGGTGCTCCATCTCGGCGCGCAGCGGGCGTGGGCTTAAGCGCAGCTGGCTCGACATGCGCACCAGGTCGATCATCGTCACGCCCTTGAGCGACAACGAGAAGCGCTTGCGAAGGGTGGGCAGGTCGGTGCGCAGGCCATGCTTGGCCGCGACCATCGCAAGACACGCGAGGCCGCATTCAGCGGCCTCGGTCTGCAAGATCAGCGGGACACGGCGCCCGCCCCAACCCAGGTTCAACGCGTCCAGCATCACACGCGGCCCGTGATGCTCAGCACGGGCTCGAAGATCCATTCGATCAGGCGGCGTCGGTCGAGCAGCACGTCGGCATCGAGCTGCATGCCCGGTGCCAGCGGCTGCGCTTTGCCATAGGCTTGCACCGCCTGCTGGTCGAGTGCGACGGTGATTCGATACAAGGGTTCATTGCTCGGCGGCAGCGCCAGGCTGGCCAGCTCGGCCGCCTGCAAGGGCGTGCGCGACACCTGCATCACGTGGCCCGCCTGGTGGCCGAACTTTTGGTACGGGTAGGCCTGGTAGCGAAGCAACACCGCCTGATCCGAGCGCAGAAAACCGACGGCGCTCGACGGGGCAAACAAGTGCGCCTGCAAGCGCGCATCGGCCGGCACCAGGCTCGCGAGCGCCGTGGCCGGTGTGGCGGTCTGGCCACGCTCGGCAAGCACCGAAGTCACCACGCCGTCTTGCGGGGCGCGGATCACGATGCGGGTCTGCGCTTCGTTTTCGGCCGACTTCTGCACCAGCTCGGCGATGTCGCGGTCGATCTCACCGAGTTGGGCCTGGCTGCGCAGCGGCAGCTCGCGCAACTGCGCTTCGAGGCCGCCGATTTCGCGCTGCTTGGTGGCGCCCAGGCGCTCCAGCCCTTGCAACTGCGCGCGCAGGCCGAGCACCTCTTCGGCCTTGGTTTGCACCTGGGCCGACGATACAAAGTTTTCGTTGCGTAACGACTCCAGCCGCGCCTGCGCCTGCTGTGCGAGGCCGAGGCGCTCGCGTTGCAAATCGGCCTCGGTGCCGAGCTGCGCCAGCTCGCGCTTCATGTCGCTGATCTGTCGTTGCAACGCAGCCGATTGGGTTTGTTGCAACAAGGCCTGCTGCTTGCTCGAGGCCTGCAGGCTGCGCTCACGCGCGGCGAGGCTTTGTTGCACGGCGGCTTGTGTGCCGCCCTGGAGCGTGGCCCGCTCCAGAGACAGCACAAACAGCACGTCGCCTTGCCGCACCGCCTGGCCTTCGACCACGTGGCGCTCGACCACCGTGGCGGCCTGCGGCGTCACCAGGCGGATCACGCCGCTGTCGGGCACCAGGTAGCCGCTCACGCGCGCCTTGCGCGTGTACTCGCCGAAGCTGAGGTATGAAGCGACCGCCACGGCAGTGAGCGCCACGAAGCCCGTGAGCACCGCAAACGACACCGGCCGGATCAGCTGAATGTTGCCCAACCAGCCCTGGCGCCGGCCTTCGACGACTTCAGGGCGGAAGAGGTTGGGCATGGCAATGAACCAGCAAGGCGCGCATTGACGATCTACCCAGGCCGGAAAAAGGCGGACCGCCGGCGGTTACCAGTTGTTGTTGGGATTCAGCGTGGTCACACCGCCGCTGATCTGGCGCAAGGCCTCGGCATCCAGAGGAATCGGGGCTTGACCAAGGGAAACGGGCTGGCGATCAGTTGCCTGGCTGACCACAGAAGAATTTGCGGGAACGGTTTGGTTCGTCGTGGGCTGCATGATCTGCTCCTGTAAGCATCGTGCACAAGATGTTGTGCACTGGTGTCATTGCAGCAGCGGCCACGCTCCCCGGTAACTGTCAGCTCTTACAGGATGACAAGCGGGTCGGAATCAGCCAATAAACGTCACCGGATCAATCCCAGCCGCAGAGCCTTGAGTACTGCCTGATGCTTGTTGACGCAGCCCAGTTTGTGCATCGCATTGTTGGCGTGCAACACGGCCGTACGCTCGCTGATACCGAGCACATTGGCAACCTCCCAGGCTGTCTTGCCTTCCATGGTCCAGCGCAAGGTCTCCAACTCACGTGGCGTCAGTGTCGGCAGACTCAGGTCGGCCGACGCTGGGACCATGATCCGTGCCGCCGCCTCTTGCGCGTGCACAGCAAAGAGCTGCAACGCCGCCACCACGCGCGTGATCTCAACGGGGTCATTGGGCAACGCCTGGTCACGGACAACCCCGAGCATGAAGTGGCGGCCCTCTGGCATGTGCAACGCCAGTGAAATGCCATAGCGATAGCCGAAACGGGCCTGCTGCTCCCATTTGTCGGCCTGATCCGCCTTCAGGTAGGTGGTCTGATCCCAAATGATGGGCACGCTCTTGGTCTTGCAGTGCTGCATGACCGGGTCGCGTTTGCCATTGTTGCGATCTTGATAGTTGTCGCGATAGGCAGCCGGCGCGTTGTCAACGGTGATGAACTCGGGCTCGCCCAAGAAATGATCGATCACGGTCATGCCAGCCACCGTCTGGAACCCGAGCTGCTGAGAAAAGTGAACCAGCTGCGCTTGGAGCTCGTCGCGATTCTTCGCCTCCAGCACTGACAGATAACCACTCTGAAGCATGTTTTCCATTCGCTTCGTGAACCCACTACAAGCTTGGTGATGCACCGGCATAGCGGCGAAGTGCAGAGCCCGCACTAAACCACATTATTCAGAAACCATCAAACCGCCGGCGAACCGTTCCGCGCGTCTGGGGGTGGCACCCCTGACAACGCTTACACCTGTCATCTCTGACAGCTGCCAGCTCTTACAGCTGTGCCCGCCCCGCACCTGATCACATGATTCGTAAACCAACAAAAAGGTCATCATCATGCTGCGTCCTCATACCCGCCCACCCCAGACCACCCCCGCATGGATCGTCTGTGCGTGGCCCCCTGTTACCTGCCCCGTGGTGCAGACGCCCGAGCTGCACTTCGTGCACCTGGGGACCCGCGTGCTGAACGCGGGTGACTCCGAAACACCCACCACCGGGCAGACGCTCTGGGGTGGCCCGTCAGGCGATGGCGCTGCCGGCGTCGCCTGGGACTGGGTGCAGATCCAGGAAGGCGTGGTCGCCATGGCCGACCCCTTCGGCCTGGTCACCAACCTGCAACTCGTCGGCGCGCAAGGCCAGGTGCTGTCGGGCTTCGAGGCCACCATGCGGCTCAACGAGCTGGTGCACGCGCTGCCGTGGCAAAACGAGGTGCAACGCGCGCTGGCCCGCGTCGAGCACTGAAGCCTCAGCGCCCTCCGGGGCGCAGCATCTCGATGTGGGGGATGCCGTCTTCCATGTAGTCCTCGCCCACCGCCGCGAAGCCGAACTCGCTGTAGAAGCGCAACAGGCGCGACTGTGCCGAGATGCGAATGCCCTGCCCCGGGTGCAACTCGTCCGACGCGGCCAGCACGCGGCGCACCAGCTCTCGCCCGAGGCCGGTGCCGCGCGCGGCGGCGGTGGTGATCACCCGGCCCATCGAAGGCTCGGCGTACTTGATGCCGGGGTCGACCAGGCGCGCATAAGCGAGCGGCAAGGCGTGGCTAGGCGACCAGGCCGCCACGTGGTGCGACTGTTCGTCGGCCTCGTCGGCGTCGAGGTAGATGCAGTTCTGCTCGATAGAAAACACCTCTTGGCGAGCGCGGTAGATGCGTGCCAGCTCCAGGGCACCCAATTCGGGCAAACGCACGCAACGCCAACTCAGGGAAGCAACGGGCTGATTCATACCCACATCATGCGCATACTCGCAGCCCCATCCAACGCAGGAGATTCCCGATGCGCCGCTTCCTGACCGTGTTGCTGCTCGCCGTGGCGGTGTTGGCCGGGTACCTGCTGCTGTGGCCAGTGCCGGTGCAGCCGGTGGCCTGGGCCGCGCCGGCTGCGCCCGGTTACGTTGGGCCGCACGAGGCCAACACGCGCCTGGCCGGGCTGGAGTCGATCGCGCTTGGCAGCCACACCGGGCCGGAGCACATCGTCCTGCGCAACGGCTGGCTTTACACCGCGGTGGAAAGCGGCGCCATCGTGCGCCTGCGCCCCGACGGCTCGGAGCGCGAGGTGCTGGTGCAAACCGGCGGGCGCCCGCTGGGCTTTGACTTCGACGCCAACGGCGCCATGGTCATCGCCGACCCGATGGCGGGCCTTCACGGTGGCCTGTTCCGCGCAACTGGCAGCGGCTCGGGGGCCAAGCTGGAGCTGCTCACCCACAGCGTCAACGACAAAGGCGCCAACAGCCCGATCCGTTATGCCGACGGCGTGGTGGTGGCCAAAAGCGGCAAGGTCTATTTCACCGACGCCTCGCAGCGCTTCGGGGCCAAGGTTTCGGGCGGCACCTTCAACGCCAGCGTGCTCGACATCGTCGAACACCAGGCCACCGGCCGCCTGCTCGAATACGACCCGGCCAGCCAGATCACCCGCGTGGTGCTGGCCGACCTGAGCTTCCCCAACGGCCTGGCGCTGAGCGACAGCGAGCAGCACGTGTTCGTCGCCGAAACCGGCAAGTACCGCATCTGGAAAGTGGCGGTGACCGCTGCCGACGTGAGCGCCAGGCAGCCGGTGACCAGCGCAAGCGTGCTGCTCGACAACCTGCCCGGCTACCCCGACAACCTGATGCGTGGCCAGGGCGGCAAGATCTGGGTCGGCCTGGTCAAGCCGCGCGGCGCCTTCATCGACAACACCGCCGGCAAACCCTGGCTGCGCTCGCTGTCGATGCGCCTGCCCAAGGCGCTGTGGCCGGTGCCGCCGGCTTACGGCCATGTGTTCGCCTTCGACGAGTCGGGCAAGGTGCTCGCCGATCTGCAAGACCCGAGCGGTGCTTACCCCGACACCACCGCGGTCACCGAAACCGATGATCGGCTTTACATCCAGAGCCTTCACGCGAAGACCCTTGGCTGGATGGACAAGAAGAAGGCCGGGCTCTGAAGCGCTAACGCACCGCCGCGCTGCGCAAACGTTGGGCCACGAAGGCCACACACACCGCCGTCAGCAGAACGCACACCAAGAGCGGCACCGCCACCTGTTCGAGGCCGAAGCCCTCGCCCTTGAGCACACGCATCATCAGCGTGTACTGCGCAAGCGCCGGCACCCACAGGTGCCACGGCGCTTCACCGCTCTGGTTGAAGGTGGTCACGAGCGGCAGCAACGACACGCCCAGTACCACCAGCGTGCTGCTGGCCTGCGCTTCCTTGAAGCTCTTGCAACGAATGGCCACCGCCATCAGCACCGCCGACAAGGCCGCGGCAAACGGCAGCAACACCGCAAGAAACAGCAAGGCCTCGCGCAGGCCGAACTGGAACAGGGCCTGCAGCGTGTCGCTGCGCAACAGCCACTGCGCCGGCAGGAAGCTCATGCAGCTGAGCACCGCGATCAGCATCGCGAGCGACGCCACCGCGCCCCACTTTCCCAGCACCAGCGCGGCGCGCGCGGCGGGTGTCATCAAGAGCGGCTCCAAAGAGGCCCGCTCGCGCTCGCCGGCGGTCGTGTCGAGCGCCGCGTTGAGCGCGCCATACAACACCGCCATCAACACGAAGAAGGGCAACATGCCGGTCAGCTGCGCGGCGCGTGTCTGCGTGCTGGCGAGGTCGCGCTCTTGCACCAGCAGCGGCTGCAGCAGCTCGGGCGACACACCGCGCATCAACAAGCTCACCTGGCCGCGCTCGCGACCATAGGCGTTCACCAGCTGAGCTGCGCGGTTGGCACTGGCTTGCGATGCGCGGTTGCCGCTGTCGGAGATCACCTCCACCACCGGCTGTTCACCGGCGAGCAGCAGCGCCTCGAAACGCTCGGGCAAAAGCACCACCGCATCGGCCAGCTTCGAGCGGCGCAGCTGCGTTTCGTAATCGGCGGGTGCGGGTTTGACGCTGTAACTCTGTCGCTCCAGAAAATTCTTCAAGCCCGGCGCGTGTTCGATGCCGGCCACCACCACCTCGCGCCGCTCGGCCTGCGCTTCGAAAGACGCCAACAGACCCGATAGCGCAACCAACACCATCGGCCCGAGCAACACCGCCGAGATCAGCACCATCATCAGCGTGCGGCGGTCGCGCAGTGCGTCGATCAGCTCCTTGCGGTACACCGCCAGCGCAACGGCAAGCGCTTTCATGCGGCCACCTCGCCGGGAAACGCGAGCTGCACGAAGGCCTGTTCGAAGTCGCTCTGCCCGGTCTGTTGCAATAGCTGCGACACGCTGCCATTCGCCACGGTGCGGCCGTGCGAGACCACCACCACGTTGTCACACAGCCGCTCCACCTCTTGCATGATGTGGGTCGAAAACACGATGCACTTGGCGCCGCCTTCGGGCGTGCGCAAAAAGCGCAGCGTGTCGCGCAGCGCGCGGGTGGCCAGCACGTCGAGGCCGTTGGTGGGTTCGTCGAGCACGATGTTGGCCGGGTCGTGCACCAACGCGCGGGCCAGCGCGGTTTTCATGCGCTCACCCTGGCTGAAACCTTCGGTGCGGCGGTCGAGCAAGGCCGTCATGTCGAGCATGCGCGCGAGGCCCTCGGCGCGCTCGGCGGCCGCTTCCGTCGCCATGCCTTGCAAGGCGCCGTAGTAGACGATGTTCTCGCGCGCGGTCAGCCGAGGGTAGAGGCCACGCGAATCGCTCAGCACCCCCATGCGCGCCTGCGCTTCGCGCGGGTGGCGGACCACGTCGATGCCGTCCACCACCATCTGCCCCGCGTCGGGCGTGATCAGCCCGGCCAGCATGCGCAGCGTGGTGGTCTTGCCGGCGCCGTTGGGCCCGAGCAGGCCGGTGATCTGGCCGTTGGGCGCGTCGAAGCTCACCTCGCTCACGGCACGCACCGGCTCTTGCGTGCGCCGCAGGCGCCAACCCACGCGCGGCGCGGCAAACTGTTTGGCCAAGGCGCTGATGACGATCATGGGCGGGCCTGCGGCTTCAGCGGCTGAAACACCGGCGGGCGCGGGAGGCTCTGCACACAGCGCACATCGACCGCCAGCGCCGCCGCGTCATCGTCTGCATCAAAGAACCGTTGCATCACCTCGGGCATGCAGCCCAGGCTCATCACCCCGTGGCCCGCGTGGGGCACCACCACATGGCGCGCCTTGGCGCCCAGCGACTGCGACACCCGCGCGCCATGGCGCGGTGGCGTG
>JACMKJ010000159.1 GCA_014380155.1 Rhizobacter sp.
TCGGGCCTGATGGGGTTGATGCTCAACTACATGCCCTGGGTCGTGGGCACGGGTCTCGTGATGTCGCTGGCCACGCTGGCCTCGGCCATCGGGCTGCTGCTGCGGCTTGATTGGGCCCGTCGCACCTTCATCGGCCTGCTTGTCGTGGCCATCGTCGCCAACCTGCTGGGCCTGTGGCTGCAGCAGGAAATGATGCAGTCGGTGGTGAGCCGCACCCTGGGCAGCGTGGCCTTGCCGCCGCAGGCGCTGGGGGTGTTCGGTGGTTTTGTCACCGCGGCACGCGTGATGGCGGTGGTGGTGACGCTCGGTGCCTGCGGGCTGTTGGGCTGGATCATTCGCCGGCTGATGTCGGCCGGCGTCCGCCGCGAGTTCGCCTGATCTATTTGCGCATCTCCCCGTCCACATAAAACCAGCGGCCGCCTTCGCTCACGAAGCGGCTGGTTTCGTGCAGCCGCTGTGCCCGCCCGCCGAGCTTGCTGCGGGCCACGAACTCCACCGTCGCGTGGTCGGCGTCTTGCACGCGGTGTTGGCGTACCTCCAGACCCAGCCAACGCACACCTTCGGGGTTGGGCTCCAAAGCTGACGGGCGTGTGCTCGTGTGCCAGGTGGCGAGCAGGTAATCGGTGAGGTTGCGCACGAAGGCGCTGTAGCGCGATCGCATCAGCGCTTCAGCGTCAGGCGCCTGCAAATGCAAAGGGCCGGCGTGGTAGCGGCCGCAGCACGCGGCATAGGGCTGAGGGGCACCGCAGTCGCAAGCCGTTGTCATGGCGCCAGATCCTTTTGCCAGGTTTCGCCGACCAGATCGTGCCCGAAGCTGTGGTGTGGCTCGCTCGTCACCAGGCGGTAACCGGCTTTTTGGTAGATGCCACGAGCGGCATCCAGGAGGCTGTTGGTCCACAACGTGATGCGGGTGTAGCCGGCCATGCGCGCAAAACGCTCGCATTCGTCCACCAGGCGTGCGCCAAGCCCCAGGCCGCGTGCGCTGGGCTCGACCAGCAGCATGCGCAATTGCGCCACGCCAGGCAGGGCTGCGTGGTGGGTGTCGTCGCGTGCCTGCACGAGGAAGACGCAGCCGACGTTGTGCCCTTCGTGCTCGGCGATCCAGCAGGCCTCGCGGGTGGTGTCGAAGCGCTCGATGAAATCGGCGGCGATGCGCGCCACCAGGGCTTCGAAATCCATGTTCCAGCGGTACTCCTGCGCGTACAGGGCGCCATGCCGCGACACCACCCAGCCCATGTCGCCAGGCCGGTGGGGCCGCAGCAGATAGGGAGAGGCGGTGTGTGCCGAGGTGTCGTCAGCGCTCCCCAGCAACTGCTGGATGAGCGCCATGGCTTGCAGCAGTTGCTGTTGCTCCGCTTCGGGCAGCGTGCTCAACAGGCCGGCCACCTGCTCGCGCGAGCGTGTGTCCAAGGGGGCAAACGCTTCGCGGCCGGCGGCCGTGAGGCTCAGGTGCGCTTGGCGGGCGTCGGTGGGGGAGCGGGTGCTCTGGATCAGGCCGCGCTCCTTGAAGCTGCGCAGCAACCGGCTCAGGTAGCCAGCGTCGAGGTCGAGGGCGCGCGCCAGCTCGCTGGCGGTGGGCGAGTCGTGGTGAGCAAACTCCCACAGCAGGCGCGATTCGGCCAGGGAGAAGGGCGTGTCCAGCAAGCCTTCGTGCAGCACGCCGATGCGGTGTGTGTAGAAGCGGTTGAAGGCGCGGATGGTTTCGATGCGGTCGGTGGGCATGCTGGGCATTGTCGGTAATAACTTGCTAAAAGCAACCACTTGATTGACAGAAGCAAGTTAGAGCGGCATTGGAGAATTTGCACAAATAGCTGTATGGACATACAGTATCTTCATGGATGTCCAGCCTGCTCTCGCTCTGCCACTGCCTCCCGCTTCGGCCCTGCGGGTGAGCAGGCTGGCACCCGAGAG
This sequence comes from Rhizobacter sp., assembly GCA_014380155.1. GTDB lineage: Bacteria > Pseudomonadota > Gammaproteobacteria > Burkholderiales > Burkholderiaceae_C > Rhizobacter. The sequence goes on from JACMKJ010000159.1 coordinate 1,912, forward strand.
CCTGCACCCGAGCCTGTGGCGCGCTCACCAGCTGGGCCGCAGCGCCGACCACACCCTGCCCAGCGGCTTTGCCCAGCTCGACGCGCAGCTCCCCGGTGGTGGCTGGCCGCGCAAGGTGCTGACCGAGCTGCTGCTGCCGCACCCCGGCATCGGCGAGATCCGCCTGCTGGCCCACACACTGGCCGTAACCCAGCACGCCGGCCGGCTGGTGATGCTGTTTGACCCGCCGGCAGCCGTGTCGGCGCCGGCCCTGCTGGAGCTGGGGCTCGACGTCAACCAGCTGCTGGTGATCCAGACCCATCTCCAGCTGCGCCCCGGTGCCGACCGCCTGTGGGCGCTGGAGCAGGCCTTGAAGAGCGGCCATGTGGGGGCGGTGGTGGCCTGGCTGCCACCTCGCCTGCGTGCCGAGCGGCTGCGCCGCCTGCAGCTCGCCGCACACGCCCACGATGGGCCGGCTTTCATGCTGCGCGAAGTGGCGGCGCA
>JACMKJ010000160.1 GCA_014380155.1 Rhizobacter sp.
CACGCCGTGTGGCCAAGGCGCCTGCTGAACCAGCGCCGCCACCAGAACAAGTGCTTGTGCCCGCCGAGCCCGTGCTGGTCGCCGCCGCGATCACCGCAGAAACCAGCGCCGAGCCCACCCTGGTGGCCAACTCGGCCGCGGACGATCTGCCGCAGTACCGCACCCAGATCCCGCCCGCCATGACCCTGCAGTACCACATGCACCGCGGCGCCCTGCGCGGCACCGGCGAGCTGACGTGGCGCCCCGTCGCCAAGGGGTATGTGGCGCGGCTCGACGGCCGCATGGCGGGCTTCAGCATCCTCACCTGGGTCAGCGAGGGCGGCTTTGACGCAGCCGGGCTCGCCCCGCTGCGCTTCACCGACAAGCGCCGCGGCAAGAGCGAGCTGGCCGCCAATTTCCAGCGTGACGCGGGCAAGATCACCTTTTCGGGGCCGAGCACCGAGTACCCGCTGGTGCCCGGTGCGCAAGACCGCATGAGCTGGATGATCCAGATCGCGGCCATCGCATCGGCCGACCCGAAGCGCCTGGCCACCGGTGCACGTTTGTCGATGTACGTGGTGGGCGCGCGCGGCGATGCCGAGGTCTGGTCCTTCAAGGTGCAAGGGCCTGACGAGGTGGCCACCGGCGACAGCGCGGTGCAAGCCATCAAGCTGGTGCGCGAGCCCCGCAAACCGCAGGACACGCGGGTCGAGGTGTGGCTGGCCCCGAGCCTGCACTACCTCCCGGTACGTGCCCGCCTGATCAACGAAGGCTCGGCGCTCGAGCTGCAGATGCAGAGCGCCCAGCCCGCCTCTTGACCCCCTTGCCTGCAGGGGCATGCAGGCATCACGGCGGCTTGAATATTGCGTGATGGCCCCGAGTTAGCGGTGAAGGAGAAGCTTCATGCAGATGCTTTACAACTCGGACAACTTCGTCGTCGTCGAATTCGACGTTCCTGGTGAAACCACGGCCCACCTCGAGACGGCGCTTTCGCGCGGCGGCTACGAGATCGTCGACAAATTCGCCCGCAAAGAAATCTTCATCGAAGGCGCCATGGCCGAGAGCTTCAAGCTGGGGGTCGAAGCCTTGATCCAGACCTCGCCCTCCGAAGAAGAGATGGACGATTACATCGAGCGTTACACCTCGCTGATGCAGCACCCACTCGTGATGCACTGACAGCAAAACGCCACCGCACCGACACAGGCCCGCGTGCCGCCATCGTGAATTGCGGCAGGCGGGCCTGTCTTCTTGGGGCATTCGACCCGCAGCGCTGAAGTAAGGTCGGCCGGAACGGGGCTTGCCGCCCGGCGCAGGGTGCGCCAAGATGGCCCCGCATTCCCGCTGGAGATGCCCATGGCGACCAGTCACCTTGATGCGCGCGTGCTGCTGTCACCCGGCCTGAAAGAGGCGCCGGTGCTCGACCGCATGTGCTCGCAGTTCGTGCTGACACTCACCGTGCGGCACGCGGGGCGCTTCAACGTGCGGCGTGACTCGAACGGCCTGCTCTCCCTGACTGGCAAACACCTGGTCTGGCCGGCGTCGGTGCTGGCGCGGCTGCGCAGCTTCCTGAACAACCGCTGCAAGGGCAACGAACACTGGGCCGGCCACGAAGCGCTCAGCGACGCCACCTTCATGCAGCGCCACGGCGCCTGGAACGGCCCGTACGAAGAAGGCACGCTCTTTTTCTACATCGACGAATACATCAAGGACGCCCCCAAGGACCTGCTCGCTGTGCTCGGCGCCACCGCCGACTGGCTGGACCGCAGCCTGAAAAAAGAGTCGACCCTGGTCGAAAAAAACATCGACGCATTGGCCGGCCTGCTGCAGCTCAACCCGGCCGAGCGCGCGCTCCTGCTGTACGGCACCTTGGCCCGCTACCAGCGTGACCTGCGCGGCCTGCTGGTCGAGTTCAAGGTGTCGAATGCGCAAGAGGCTTATGCCGCCATCGCTGCGGTGGCGGGCGTCAACGAACAAGACGTGGCCGAAGCGCTGCGTGCCGGCTCGCGGCTGGAGCGCACCGGCATGGTCGAGAACCTGATCTCCGAACACAACATCACCGATCTCGCGGACCTGATGAAGGTGAGCGAGCAGCTGCCACCGGTACTGATGCGCCACTACGAAGGCCCGTCGGATTTGATGGCGGTGTTCACCCGCCCAGCCAAACGCAGCGAGCTCACACCCGGCGACTTTCATTTTGTCGGCGACGACCAGCAGATGCTGACCTCGCTCTTGCGCAACGCGGTCTCGCGCAAGGAGCCGGGTGTCAACGTGCTGCTCTATGGCCCGCCCGGCACCGGCAAGACCGAGCTCGCCAAGGTGGCCGCGCAATCGGCCGGGCTCGAACTTTACGAAGTGGAATACGCCGACCGCGACGGCAACAGCCTGAGCGGCCGCGACCGTTATCGCTCGCTGCAGATCAGCCAGGTGTTCCTGAAAGGCAGCCCGCAGGTGGCGCTGCTGTTCGACGAGGTCGAAGACGTGTTCCCGCCGATCTCCACCGACGCCGCGCAATTGATGGCGCGGCTCGACACCGGCGACGGCGCGCTCTCGGGCAGCGTGAGCGGCAAGGCGTGGGTCAACCAGATCCTGGAGACCAACCCGGTGCCGGTGATCTGGGTCACCAACCGCATCGAGCAGATCGACCCGGCGTTTCGCCGCCGCTTCCAATACCACCTCGAGCTGAAGAGCCCGCCGCCCGGTGCGCGCGAGGCGCTGGTCAGCAAGGCGCTCGACGGCGTGGCGGTGTCAGCCGGTTTTGCCGCGCAACTCGCCGAACGCAAGGGGCTGACGCCGGCTCAGGTGCGCACCGCGGTCAAGTTCGCCAAGTTGGCAATCGATGAGAGCAACGCCACCACCATGGAGTCGCTGATCGAGCGCCAGCTCGGCAATGCCGACAAGGCACTCGGCAGCACCAGCACCGAGCGTGGAGCGCGGCGTGTGGTGACGAGCTACGACCTGAGCCTGGTGCACACGGAGTCGCGCTTCGAGCTGGTCAAGATCATCGAAGCACTGCGCCGCAAGGGTTACGGCACGCTGTGTTTTCACGGCCCGCCGGGCACCGGCAAAACGGCACTGGCCGAACACATTGCGCAGCAGCTGCAGCGCCCGCTGATGATCCGCCAGGCCTCCGACCTGGTGAGCAAATACGTCGGCGAGACCGAGACCAACATGGCGCGCATGTTCGACGAGGCGCAGACCGAGCAGGCCGTGTTGCTGCTCGACGAGGCCGACAGCTTCTTGCGCAGCCGGCGCATGGCCGAGCGCAACTACGAGGTGAGCGAGGTTAACGAGATGCTGCAGGGCATGGAGCGTTTCTCGGGCGTGTTCATCTGCACCACCAACCTGTTCGAAGACCTCGACGAAGCGGCGCTGCGCCGCTTCACCTTCAAGATCCGCTTCATGCCACTCACGCCTCAGCAGCGCGAGCGCATGTTCGTGGCCGAAGCGCTGGGCGGGGACGCCGCGCTGCTGAGCCCGGAGCAGGCCGACCGGCTGCGCCGCCTGGACGCACTCGCCCCAGGCGACTTTGCCTCGGTCAAGCGCCAGGTCGACGTGCTGGGCGAGGCCTTTGCGCCCGACGAGTTCTTGTCGCAGCTCGAAGCCGAGCACCGGGTCAAGCCCGAAGTGCGTCGCCGACGCGACATCGGTTTCCTTCACTGAACCGCCCGCCCCGCAGCGAGACTTCCTTCACGTTTAGAGGGGGTGCTCAAGCCGGAGGTCCAGCGGCCGATAAAGAACGAACGACGGTGTTTCTCTGCGCCCCCAGGGCCGGGCCCGACGTTTCCTTGTGAGGATTTGATGGCAGAGGCTTTTCTCGACTGGAGGGTGGGCGCTGATTTGTGGGCCGCTTCCACGGTGATGGCCATGTTCGCGGCCTACGTCGCGCTGGATCTGGCGCGCGGCGTGTCGTCGCGCCACCGCTTCACCGCCTGGCGTTCGCTGCTCGCGTCTGCGCTCGCCTTGGCGGCCGGCACCTGGGCTGCGCATTTCATCGCGATGGCCGGTGACCCCCTGCCCTTGCGGCTGGGGTACGACACCGCCATGGCCGTGGGCTCGCTGCTGCTCGCGCTGCTGAGCTCGGTCATGGGTGTGTACCTCAGCGCACGGCCCCACCTGGGGGGTGTGCGTGTGTTGGTAGCGTCCCTGGTGCTGGGCACGGGTGTGTGCGCCGTGCCCGCGCTGAGCCTGATGGCACTGCAGCTGACTCCTGGCCCCCATTGGAACCTGCCGCTGGTCGCCGTGGGCTGGGCGCTGGCCTGCCTCTGCGCGGGTGCGGCCTTGTCCATCGTCGCGGTGCGGCGGCGCCGGGCATCGCAGCTGGGCCTGGTCTGGCAAGCCGG
>JACMKJ010000161.1 GCA_014380155.1 Rhizobacter sp.
GCGCGGGTGCCGTCGATCAGCGGCACGGTGTCGCTCGCCAGGTCGTGCGGGCCACTGCCTGTGCCCTTGTCGGTGTAGGCCACGGCGCAACCGCGCTTCAAGCCCCACTCGCCGGTGCTGATGCCGCCATACACACCCCGCGAGCCCGATGAGGTGGCGGTGATGATGCAGGCACGGCGCGGGTTGAAATGGCTCGGCACCTGCACCATCAGCACCACGTTCTGCTGGCCGCTGCCGTCGTCGCTGAAAGCGATGTACTCGGCGCCGGCCACCTTGCCTTCACTGGCGGTGATTACACCGTCGGCATCGACGTTTGGGCCGTAGAGCGATCCGTAGCCGCCGGCGGCTGTCATGTCGACGATGGCGCGGTAGCTGTTGTAGATGGCCGCGCGGCGCAGCTCGGCGGCGGTCGGCAACAAGCCATTTGCAAACGGCGGCAAGGCGCCCGCCAGGCCGCTCTTGCCCAGGCCGGCGGTGAGCAGGTCGTCGCTCACACCGTCGTACTCGGTGCTGAGCACGTCACCCGACACGAACTCGGGCTTGCGGTTGAACACCGCGTGCGCGCCGAGGTGCTGGGCCTGCTCGGCCGGTGCAGCGGCTGCTTCGGTGGGGGCCACGCTGTCGTCACCCCCGCCACCACAGGCCACCAACGCCGCCGCAGCGACCAGGGCCAAGGAAAGAGTCTGGAATCCACGCATGCGCATCGTCATCTTTGTCTCCGGTTGAGTGAACGGAGCCGCCCCACCACCCCGCTCGGGAAGTGGTAGACCGACAGCACGAAAAGAATGCCCAGCCACAAGAGCCAGCGGTCGGGCGACACGAGCTGCGACAGGACCGGCACACCTTCTAAGGCGCTGCCACCGAGCTTGAGCAGGTCTTGCAGGTAGTTCTGCGCGATCACGAAGAGCACGCTACCGACCACCGCGCCATACACCGTGCCCATGCCGCCGATCACGACGATGAGCAGGATGTCGAGCATGATCTCGAAGCTGAGCGAGGTGTCGGGCCCGTTGTAGCGCAGCCAGAGCGCGAGCAGGCAACCCGCCAGCGTGGCGAACAGCGCCGACAACACATTGCTCAGCGTGCGGTAGACCACGATGCGGTAGCCAATGGCCTCGGCACGGAAGTCGTTTTCGCGAATGGCTTGCAACACGCGGCCGAACGGTGAGTTGACGATGCGCAGCATCGTCAGCACCAGCAGCACGGTCACCACGAACAGCAGGTAGTAGCTGAGAAAGCGACCGTCGATGCTGGCACCGAGGAAGGGTTCTTCGAGGTACTGCGTGCCGGACTGCAAGGCCTCGGGCACCTTGAAGTTGAGCCCGTCTTCACCGCCGGTGAACTCGGACAGTTGCGACGCGAGCGTGAGAAAAGCCGAGGCCACCGCCAGCGTGATCATGGCGAAGAAGATGGCCTTGACGCGCAGGCTGAAGAGCCCGATCAAGAGCGACAAGACCAGCGAGATCGCCACCGCCGCCGCCACACCCAAGGCCACCGCGCCCCAGCCGGGCCCCATGCGCGCGCTGGCAATTGCCACGCCATAGGCCCCGATGCCGAAGAACATGGTGTGCGCAAAGCTCACGATGCCGGTGTAGCCAAGCAACAGGTCGAAGCTCGCGACGAGCACGATGAAGACGAGGATCTTCGCGCCGACGTTGAGCGCCTTGGTGCTCGGGAAAAGAAACGGCGTGAGCGCCAGGCCCAGCACCAGCACGATCAGCAAGGCCGACAGCCAACGATTGCGCGGCAGGTCGTGGGAAAGAATGCGATTCAGCATGGATCGGCCTTCCGCCGGGCCGCCCCAAGGGAGGCCGAGCCCCCTCGGGGGGCAGTGAACGAATGTGAACGTGGGGGCTTCATGACTACCGGTTGGTGACGGGATAGAGGCCCTGCGGCCGCCACAACAAAATCGCCACCATCAGCCCGATGTTGGAGAACATCGCGAACTTGGGCGCGAGAAAGCCGCTGTAGTTGGCAAGCAAGCCCACCAGCAGCGCACCGACGAAACAACCGAAGGTCGAGCCCAGGCCGCCGATGATGATGACGATGAAGATCAGCACGTTGACCTGAGCGCCCATCTGGGGCGTGACGTTCTGCTGGTACAGGCCCCACAGCACGCCGCCCAACCCGGCCAGGGCCGAACCCGCGACGAACACGCCGACGAACAAGCGCCGGATGCGGTAGCCCAGGCTCTCGACCATCTCGCGGTCTTGCACGCCGGCGCGGATCAACAGGCCGAGCTTGGTGCGGTTGAGCGTGAACAGCATCGCGATCAGCACCACCGCGCCGATCACCACCGCCACCACACGGTACTTCTCGATCGCCGCGTCGCCAAAGATGAAGGCACCGCGCAGCGCGCTCGGCAGCGGCAGCGCAATCTGCGTCGGGCCCCAGATCACCTTGATGAGCTCTTCACCGATGATCATGCCGCCCATGGTGACGAGGATCTGCTTCAGGTGCTGACCGTAGACCGGGCGCACCAGCACACGCTCGAAGGCCCAGCCGATGGCGCCCGCCAAGGCCATGGCGGCCAGCATGGCGCAGAAGATGGCCCCCAGGTTGAGCCACAGGTTGTCGGACGCCGACCAGCCGCCCATGAACACGAACACGCTGGTGGCGACAAAGGCGCCGAGTGCGATGAACACACCGTGGCCGAAGTTCAACACGTCCATCAGGCCGAACACCAGCGTGAGGCCCGAAGCGATGATGAAGACGATCATGCCCATCGCCAGACCGGCCACCGTGAGCGTGAGCCACGACGAGGGCGAGCCCACGGCGGGCAATGCGAGCAAAGCAAGGGCCGGCACCAAGGCCAGCGGCAGCCAGTCAAACCTGGTCTTGTCGGAAATCATTGGTGCGCTCCGAGCGAGAGGCCGAGCAGTCGTTGCTGCAAGCCTGGGTCTTCGGCCAACTCGGCCATGGCACCGCGGTGCACGACCTGGCCGTTGTCCATCACCGCCACCTGGTCACCCAGGGCGCTCGCCATGCTGAAGTTCTGCTCCACCAGCAGCACGGTGGTCTCGGTGCGCTTCAGCTCGCGCAGCGCGGCGATGAGGTTCTGGATGATGGCGGGCGCGAGGCCCTTGCTCGGCTCGTCGATCAGCAGCAGGCGGCGCGGCTCGACCATCGCACGCGCAATCGCGAGCATCTGCTTCTGCCCACCCGAGAGCTTGCCCGCCGGGTAGAGCCAGAACTTCTTCACCGCGGGAAACAGCTCGAACAACCATTCGAGGCGCTTCGTGTCCATCTGCTCCACGGTGCTTGCGTGGCGCGCCGCGAGCAGCATGTTTTCGCGCACCGAGAGGTCGGCAAAGATGCCCATGTTCTCGGGCACGTAGGCGATGCCGAGCTGGGCGATGTCGGGCGTAGGGAGGCCGGCGATGTCTTGGCCGTCGAAGCGCACGCGGCCTCTCGAGGCGGCCCACAGGCCCATGATGGTTCGCAGCGTGGTGGTCTTGCCGGCGCCATTGCGGCCGAGCAGCATGGTGACCTGGCCGGTGGGCACTTCGAAGTCGACACCATGCAGGATGTGGTACGCCCCGATGTGCGTTTGCACGCCTTGCAAGGAAAGCAGCGCCGTCATGCCGCCTCCGCCACGGTGCCGAGGTAGGCCTGCTGGACGATCGGCGAGGCGATGACTTCGGCCGGCTCGCCATCGGCCACCAGCTGCCCGTTGTGCAAGACGATGATGCGGTCGGCCAGCTCGCGCACCACGTCCATCTTGTGCTCCACCAGCAAGATGGTGCAGTCGCTTCGTGACTTGAGTGCGCGGATGAGGTCCAGGATCACCGGCACCTCGTCCACGCTCATGCCGGCGGTGGGTTCGTCGAACATGAAAACCTTCGGGTCGAGCGCCATCAGCATGGCGACCTCGAGCTTGCGTTGATCGCCGTGCGGCAGGCTGCTCGCGGCCACGTCGGCCTTGTCGGCCAGGCGCACACGCTCCAGCATGGCGTGGGCACGCTCCAGCGTGTTGCGCCGGTCGAGCCACACCGACCAGAGGTTGAGCCCCTCCTTGCGGCGCGATTGCACGGCCAGTCGCACGTTCTCCACCACCGACAGATTGGGGAACAGCTGGGTCAGCTGGAAGGCCCGGCCCAGCCCGCGGTGGGTGCGGTCCGAGGCGGCTTCACGGGTGATGTCGACACCGTTCAACTTCACCACCCCTTCGGTCGCACGAAGCTGGCCGGAGATCAGGTTGAAGTAGGTGGTCTTGCCTGCGCCGTTGGGGCCGACGATGGCGGTCAGTGTGCCGGGCTGGAAAGCGCAGCTCACATGGTCCACCGCCACGTGCCCGCCGAAGCGGATGGTGAGGTCTTTGGTTTCGAGCATCAGTTCAAGTTCAAGGACAAGTGCCACACGGGCCCGTTAAGGGCACGTTCCGATCACGTAATAGTTGGGAGCGGTCTGCTTCAGCGTGGTCGTGACGAACACATTCCACAGACCCATGTTCTGGCCCGAGCCGTTGGCCCGCGCGTAGCCGCCGCTCACGTAAGCGCGACCGGCAGTGGTGTGGGCGTAGTTCGAGGCGGTGAAGCAGGTGGCGGGTGGTGTGCTGCCGGCCAGCGTGGTGCCGCTGACGGGCGATGACACCGCGCCTTCGGCACCGTTGCCGTCGAGCGCACGCACCGTCCAGCTGTAGGTGGTGGACGCGGCGAGACCGCTGTCGTTGTAGCTGGTGGCGGTGACGGCCGAAGCGTTGACCTTGCTGCTGTTGCGGTAGACGTTGTAGCTGGCCGCGCCGGTCACGCCGCTCCAGCCGATCGTCATGCTGCTGGCCGTGGCGCTGGAGGTCGTGAGGTTGGTGGGCGCGGGCAGCGCGCCACCGCCTCCACCACCGTCGCCGCCCGAACCGGCGCCCGAGGCCAGCCGGTCGACCATCGCCTTCAAGGCCGCCTGCTGCGTGCCAGCCTTCTGCGCGAAGTTGTTGCCATACCAGCCCACCCAATCCCAGCAGCCGTTGGGGTTGGGCAAGGAGCCGCTCGCCGCGGTGGCGCGGCTGGTGCTGTCGACCTTGGCCTGCGGGAACAACACGATGATGTTGTTGGTGTCGGCCCAGCGCGTGTAGCCGGTGTTCTTGACGAACTTGTCGCCGATCGTCGCGTAGCCCTGCTGGCATCCATGCAGAGCCACGTGCAGCTTGCATTGCGTGCCGCTCGCGCAGCTGGCCGGCACGTAGATCCAGCCGGTGGCGGCCATCCCGGGGTTGCTGGTGAAGGCGGACTGGTTGAACTCGATGTAGTTGCTGGCCGCCGGCGCATCATTGCGCGGAGCGAGCGTGCCGTAGAACTTGGTCAGCGCCGCCTTGGCGCCGTCGTAGCCGCAGTTGCTGATGTAGGGCGAGGCGCTGCTGCTGCAGCTGTTGTTGCCGGTGCCGGCGAAGTCGGTCGGGAAGACGTGCGCCGTGCTGGCGCGCTGCACGAACTCCAGGTTGGCAGCGGGCACGCCGTTGTTGGTGTACTGCGTACGCGCCGCATTCATCGGGTTGGGGCCGACGGTGTAGTCGCTGCTGCCGACGAACATGTAGATCTTTTGCGCAGCCACATTCAACTTGTTGTCGATCGAGCTGCCGCTCCAGTTGTTGATGTCGGCCTGCATGGTGTTCAGCATGCTGGCGCTGATCGACGCGTTGTACATGCAAGCGGTGTAGTTGCTGTGGCCTGCGCACATGTAGGGGCCGCCGGCGAACACGCCCACGCCCTTGAAGGTCGACGAGTAGGCGTAGCCGAGCTGGTTGGCCATGAAGCCGCCCGCCGACAGGCCCGACACGGTGATCTGGCTGGTGTCCACGTTGTACGCGGGCAGTGCGACCACCGCATGCGAAGAACACGACACCATCGCCACCCACGCGGCGGCGATGTACAGCACTCCAGGTTTATTTTTCATCACGCTGGTCTCCGGTTTGCCTCTGACGGGCATGGCTCGGCTGGCTCGGTGCATGGCCGAGCTGGCTCGCAAGTCCCTGAAAGTGGCGCGTGCCGGGATGACCGGAACGTCAGCGCTTGTTGTTGATCGGGATGTTCATTTCCTCGGGCTTGATCTCGCGGATCAGCTCGGGCACACCCCAGGCGAAGGCCGGGTCGATCTTGATCTTGAAGTGGTACATGCTCTGCATGGCCTGGTGGTCTTCCTTGCGGAAGGTCATCTTGCCCTTGGGCGTCTCGAAGCTCATGCCTTCCATGGTGGTGATGAGCTTGTCGGTGTTGGTGTTGCCCTGGGTCTTCTTCAGCGCTTCGACCAAGGCAATGGCGGCGCTCATGCCACCGGCGGTGAAGAAGTCAGGCGGCGTCTGGAACTTCTTGTAGTGGTTGGCGACCAGCCACTCGTTGACCGGGTTCTTCGGGATACCGAAGTAGTAGTACGCCGCGCCTTCGAGGCCGGGGTACTGCTTGTAGGCCACCAGCGCCGGCAGGATGTTGCCGCCGGAGGCGAGCTCGATGCCGTAGCGCTTTTGCAGCTCGAGGTCGGCGAACTTGCTGAACGGCGAGTTGGCACCGGCCCACACCACCCAGACGATCTTGCGGCCGGGTTTGTCTTTCAGCGCGTCGATCAGGCGCTGGATGCCGGCGGTGAAGTCGGTGGTGGCGGGAGGCAGGTACTCCTCGTGCACGAGCTTGGCGTTCTTGATGGCGTCCCGAAAGGCTTTCACACCATCACGGCCGAAGGCGAAGTCTTGCGCGAGGGTCGCGACGGTCACGCCGGCCTTGTCGAGCGCCACGGCATTGGAGATCGCGTCTTGCGAGCTGTTGCGGCCGGTGCGGAAGATGTACTTGTTCCACTTCTCGCCGGTGATCGAGTCGGCCACGGCCGGCTCCACCAGCAGGATCTTCTTGTACTCCTCGGCCACCGGCAGCATGGCCAGCGCCACGCCCGATCCAGTGGTGCCGATGGCGATGTCGGCCTTGTCGTCGCCGTAGGCGGTGGCGAGCAGGCTCTTGCCGATGTCGGGCTTGCCCTGGTCGTCTTTTTCGATCACCACCAGCTTCTTGCCGGCCACCGTCATGGTGCCGCCGGTGGCGTATTCCAGGCCCATCATCAGGCCGGTCTGGGTCTGCTTTCCGTAGGCCTCGAGCGGGCCGGTCTTGCCGTAGACGTGGGCGATGCGGATCTCACCCTTGTTCTGGGCGAAGGCCATGGGCGCCGTGGCAAGAGCCAGGGTGGCGGCAACAGCAGAGAAGAGCGCGGCACGGCGCAAGACGATGGGCATGGTGTCTCCTGTTTCTGGTGGCGGGCGCCGCGTGATCACGCAGCTGCAACGTCAAACAGCGCAAGCGCTGTGCCAAAAGGCACCATATCAGGGCAAACACCGAGTTTGCGGGGCGAAACCGTGCCGATTCAGCCAGTTGAATGGCTGATATTCGGACAAACAATGAATAGCACAGCCCTGCTATCGGCCAGTGTCTGGATTCGAGACAGTGGCCCGTCACAGTTTCAATTCCAGGCGCAGCTGCCAGTTGATGTACGAGCTGGCGTTGGTTTCAGAGGTCTCGCGCAGGGCTGAGTCTTCGTAGCGGCTGCCGGTCAGGTAGTCGCGCGGAGCGAAGTTGCTGGCGGTGAGGCGCACCTGCGCGTTGGTGCTGAGAAAGCACAGGATGTAGGCGTCGCCCACCGTCTTGCTCCCTTGTTCGGCCCATTGCGTCTCGCTGATGCGGGTGGTGTAGCCCGGAGTCCAGTTGAGGTTGCCGCCCACGGTGATGGGGGTGCCGCGGAAGCGGTAGTCGACGCCCAGGTTGACGGTGCCGGCGGCTTGCTGGTCGAGCCGGTTGTCGGGGCCGGGCACACCCTTCACGCGCGACTGGAACACGCTGGCATTGGCGCGCAGATCGACCGGAGGTGCGTCGGTCACCACGTCACTCAGGCGCATCTTGGCTTCGAGCTCGAGGCCCTGGGTGACGGCGTCGCCCACGTTCTGCATGCGCGAGACGTAATCCGCACCTTCCAGCGCAGTGACGCTGCGCATGTAGTCGCTGATGTCGCGGTGAA
>JACMKJ010000162.1 GCA_014380155.1 Rhizobacter sp.
AACCCCGCAGCGGGCGTCGCCAGCCACTGGCTGCATGGTCCCGGCCGCCCCACGCTGCTGCGCGCGCTCGGCTTGCACGAAGCCGCCGGCCAGGCTTGCCTGAGCACCGCGCACCGCTGGGCCTTGCCGCTCTACCTGGGCGGCGCACTCGCTGCTGTGGTGGGCGTGAGCTTTGGCCTGCTGCGCCACGCGAGCGAGCTCGACGGCCTGAGCACGGGCTTGATGTGGCTCGGCATCGTGCTGATGCTGTTCCCCACTTCCGAGGCCGTGGTGGCGGTGATCAACCGCCTCATCAGCGAGTCGGTGCGTCCCCACCACCTGCCGCGCCTTGCGCTGGCCGAGGGCATACCGCGCGCGCATCGTGTGATGGTGGTGATCCCGTGCATGCTGACCAGCGAAGCCGCGACACGCGAGCTGGCCCACCGGCTGCAACTGCACCACCTCGCCAACCCCGAGCGCCATGCGCAGTTCGCGCTCTTGAGCGACTGGGCCGATGCCGATGCGGCGCGCGTCGAGGCCGACGAAGCCCTGCTCGCCAGCGCGGTGGCACAGATCGAGGCGCTCAACACGCGCTACCCTGCCGCGGAGGGCGATGCACCGCGATTCATCGTGCTGCATCGCGAGCGCCGCTTCAGCGACACCGAACAACGCTGGATCGGCTGGGAGCGCAAGCGCGGCAAGCTGGAGCAGCTGGTGGCCGCGCTGGCCACCGCTGACACGAGCGAGTTCCTTCCGCTGGGCGAAGCCTCTCGCGTCGCCGACAACACGCCCTATATCGTGACGCTCGACAGCGACACGCAGCTGCCGCCCGGCCGCCTGCGCGAACTGGTCGGCGTGGCCGCGCACCCGCACAACCAGCCGCAGCTCGACGAGCGCACACGCACCGTGACCCGCGGCTACGGCATCTTGCAGCCGCGCATTGCCACGCCCTTGCCGGCGCCACGCGACTTCACCTACTTCCACTGGCTGTTTGCCGGCCAGTGCGGCATCGACCCCTACAGCGCAGCCAGCTCCGAGGTCTACCAGGACGTGTTCCTGGAAGGCGCCTACACCGGCAAGGCCTTGCTCAACGTGCACGCCATGCACACTGTGCTGAACCAGCGCCTGCCTGAAGGGCTGGTGCTGAGCCACGACCTGATCGAAGGCTCGATGGTGCGCAGCGCCGCCATCACCGACATCTCTCTGATCGAAGACGCGCCCTTCCACGCCGACGTGGCCGCCTCGCGGGTGCACCGCTGGATGCGCGGCGACTGGCAGCTGCTGCCGATCTTTCTCAACCCCAAGCGCTACCCGGTGAGCGCGATCAACCGCTGGAAAATCTTCGACAACCTGCGCCGCTCGCTGGTGCCCGCCGCCTCGCTGGCCTTGCTGGTGCTCACCTTGGTGGGCGGGTTGATGTCGCCGTGGTCGGCCCTGGTGCTGGTGCTGGCGGCGTTCTGTGCCGGGCCGCTGATGGGCGCGGTGGCGGGCTTGTCGCCCAGCCGTGACGACATCGCCAAGCTGCACTTCTACCGCCAGGCCACGCTCGATCTCGCGCGCGCCGTGAGCACCGGGCTGTGGCATGTGGCCCAGCTGCTGCACCACGCGCTGATGGCCTTGGACGCCATCGTGCGCTCGCTCTACCGCATGCTGGTGAGCCGGCGCCACCTGATGCAATGGACCACCAGCGCCGCAGCGCAGGCTGCCGCCAAGACCGAGCTGAAGGACCTCGTGCGCACCCACTGGATGGCTCCGGCCCTGGCCTTGCTCATCCTCGCGGGTTTGCTGGCGGTCGACACGCCGCACGCCGCCCTGTCGGTCGCGCTGTGCGCGCTGTGGGCCGCCTCGCCGCTGTGGACCTGGTGGGTCAGCCGGCCGCGCCCTGCATTGGAAGACGCCGGCCTGCCGCTTGACGAGCAGACTCGCCTGGAAGGCCTGGCGCGCGACACCTGGCGCCTGTTCGAGCGCTGCGTGGTGGTCGACGACCGGCACCTGCCACCCGACAACCTGCAGACCGTGCCACACGACATGGTGGCGCACCGCACCTCGCCCACCAACATCGGCCTCTATCTGCTGAGCGTCGCCTGCGCGCGAGAGTTCGGCTGGATCGGCACGCAAGACCTGCTCACCCGCATGGAGGCCACGCTCTCCACGCTGCACGAGCTGCCTCGCCACCGTGGCCACTTCCTGAACTGGTACGACACCCAGAGCGGCGCGCCGCTGCTGCCGATGTATGTGTCTACCGTCGACAGCGGCAACCTGAGCGGGCACCTGCTGGCCGTTGCGCAAGCCTGCCTGGCCCTGGTTAACGCGCCGCACGACCCGGCAGCCGCACACGGTGCCCTGGCCGCTTCGCGCCAACGGCTCGCGCCTTTGATATTGCGCGTGCCCGAGCTGTTTGCCCAACCCGCCATCAGCCACTCGCCGCTGGCCGCCCTGATGGCCTTGCCCGACCCGCTGGACGAAGCGCTGCGCAACGCCAGCGGTTTCGAGCGTTTGTTGCGTGAAGCCACCGACGACCTGGCTGCGCTGCTGCCCGACACCGCCGAGCTGGCCTGGCTGCTGGGCGACCACATCGCCACCCTGCAGTCGGCCTTGCGAGACCAGCAGGCCAGGCTGGCCACGGCCGAGACCGTGCAGCGCCTGCAGGCCGTTGCCCAGGATTTCGAGCAACTGGCCTGGAGCGCCGACTTCGGTTTTCTGTACCACCGCAAGCGGCATCTCTTTCACATTGGCTACCGCGTGGCCGAGCAGCAGCTCGATGCGGGCTTCTACGACCTGCTGGCCTCGGAGTCGCGCCTGACGAGCCTGCTGGCCATCGCCAAGGGCGACGTGCCAGTGCGGCACTGGGCCTCGCTCGGGCGGCCGTTCTACGCGGTGGGCACGCAGGCCGGCTTGCGCTCTTGGTCGGGCTCGATGTTCGAGTACCTGATGCCGAGTCTGGTGCTCGACGAACCTCACGGCAGCGTGCTGCGCGACGCCGGCCACGCGGCGGTACGCGAGCAGATCGCATTTGCCCGCGCGCACAAGGTGCCCTGGGGCATCTCGGAGTCGGCGTACGCGGGCCGCGACCACACGCTCGCCTACCAGTACGCGCCACAAGGTGTGCCGCGCCTGGCCTTGCGCCGCACGCCGCCCGACGAGCTGGTGATCGCGCCCTATGCCACGGCGCTCGCGGCACAGATCGCGCCCCACCGCGCAGCCGAGAACTTCGCGGCCATGCAAACGCTGGCAGCGCGTGCGCGTTATGGTTTCATCGAGGCGCTGGACTTTTCCCCTGCACGTCTGGCCGGCGGCGAAGCCTATGCAGGCGTCGGCACTTTCATGGCCCACCACCAGGGCATGAGCATCGTCTCGCTGGCCAATGTGCTGCGCGGGGGCTGCGCGCAGCGTTGGGGCATGGCCAATGCACACATCGAGGCGGTGTCGTCGCTGTTGCACGAGCGCGCGCCGCGCGAGGTGTCGATGTTGTACGCGCCCTTGCCTGGCCCGCCGACGCTCGCCTTGCAGCGCCGCGGCCCCGCGTTGCTGCGCGAGGTGTTGCCAGGCGCC
>JACMKJ010000163.1 GCA_014380155.1 Rhizobacter sp.
CCTTCCGCTCGCGCATCAAGGGCGTGTACTTTTCCATCATCACGCAGGCGCTCACCTACGCGGCGATGCTGCTTTTCTTCCGCAACGAAACCGGCTTCGGTGGCAACAACGGCTTCACCGATTTCAAGCGCATCCTGGGCACGCCGATCGCCACGCCTTCCATGCGCATGACGCTTTTCGTGTTGACCGGGCTCACGCTGATCGGCTGCTTCTTGCTGGCGCGTTGGCTGGTCAGCAGCAAGTTCGGGCGTGTGTTGCAAGCCATTCGTGACGCCGAAAGCCGCGTCATGTTCACCGGCTACGACCCGCTGCGCTACAAGCTCACGATCTGGGTCATCTCGGCCGTGATGTGCGGTGTGGCCGGGGCCTTGTACGTGCCGCAGGTGGGCATCATCAACCCGGGTGAGATGTCGCCGGGCGCCAGCATCGAGATCGCCATCTGGGCGGCGGTGGGTGGGCGTGGCACGCTGATCGGCCCCATCGTCGGCGCCTTCTTCGTCAACGGTGCCAAAAGCTGGTTCACGCAGGCCTTCCCCGAGTTCTGGTTGTACTTTCTGGGCGCCTTGTTCATCGCGGTCACGCTTTTCCTGCCGCAAGGAATCATCGGTCTGGTGAAGAAGGTGAAGGAGCGCGCATGACCCCGCAGCTGATGGAAGCCGGCGTGCGCGTGCGCCAGGCGATGGACGCCAAGAAGAGCGACAACGCCGGCCAGTCGGGTGGCCGCCAGACCAGCTACAGCCGCGTGGTGCAGCCGGGCGAGCTGGACGTGGCGCACGGCGCGATTCTTTACCTCGACGACATCACGGTCAGCTTCGATGGCTTCAAGGCGCTGAACGCGCTGTCACTCAACATCAGCGCCGGCGAGCTGCGCTGCATCATCGGCCCCAATGGCGCGGGCAAGACCACGATGATGGACGTGATCACCGGCAAGACCCGCCCCGATGTGGGCAAGGCCTTCTTCGGCTCGACCATCGACTTGCTTCGCATGCGCGAGAACGAGATCGCCTCCATCGGCATCGGCCGCAAGTTCCAGAAGCCCACGGTGTTCGAACACCTCAGCGTGTTCGAGAACCTGGAGCTCGCGTTGAAGGGCAACCGCGGCGTGCAGTCGGCCATGTTCTTCCGCCTGAGTGGCGAGCAGCTCGACCGCATCGACGCGATGCTCACGCTGATTCACCTCAAAGACAGCGCGCAGCGTGTGGCGGGCTTGCTCTCACACGGCCAGAAGCAGTGGTTGGAGATCGGCATGCTCTTGATGCAAGACCCCAAGCTCCTGCTGCTGGACGAGCCGGTGGCCGGCATGACCGACGAAGAAACCGAGCGCACCGCTGCACTCTTTTTGTCGCTAGAAGGCAACCACTCGCTGGTGGTGGTGGAGCACGACATGAAGTTCATCCACGAGCTGACACATGGCAACCCGGCGAAGAAGGTGACGGTGTTGCACGAAGGCAGTGTCTTGGCCGAAGGTTCGCTCGCTGATGTGCAGGCGAACGAAAAGGTCGTCGAAGTTTATTTGGGACGCTGAGCATGCTGAAAGTCGATGGCATCAACCAGTACTACGGCGGCTCGCACATCCTGCGCAACCTGTCGTTCGAGGCCAAGCTCGGTGAGGTGACGGTCGTGCTCGGCCGCAATGGTGTGGGCAAGACCACCTTGCTCAAGAGCCTGATGGGCGTGGTGCCGGTCAAGACCGGCAGCATCCACCTCGATGGCTCGCCAATCACCAACGACACCCCCTACGCGCGCGTGCGCAAAGGAGTGGGTTACGTGCCGCAAGGCCGCGAGATCTTCGGGCGCCTCACGGTCGAAGAAAACCTGCGTATGGGCCTGGCTTACAAGAGCGGCAGCACGCCGATCCCGGCTGAGCTGTTCGAGCTGTTCCCGGTGCTCAAGCAGATGATCAACCGCCGGGGTGGTGACTTGTCGGGCGGGCAGCAGCAGCAGCTCGCGATTGCGCGCGCCTTGGCGGCCGGCCCCAAGTTGCTGATCCTCGACGAGCCGACCGAAGGCATCCAGCCCAGCATCATCAAGGACATCGGCCGTGTGATCCGCATGCTCGCGGATCGCGGCACCATGGCCATCGTGCTGGTGGAACAGTTCTACGACTTCGCCGCCGAGCTGGCCGACCAGTACCTGGTGATGGAGCGTGGCGAGATCGTGCAGCGAGGCCTGGGCGACCACATGGAAGCCGAAGGCGTGCGCGCCCGCATGTCGATCTGAGGGGGCTCCAAAGAAACGGCCCGCCTAAGCGGGCCGTTGCAGGAGCTTGAAACCGTTACGGCTGGTTCAAGATCTCCGTGCTCGGTTGGCCGCTGTCGGACACCACCGACAGGATCTTCACGTCATTGACGGTCAGGCTGTTGGGAAGCGTCAGCAGCAGCAGGTCGGCGTTGCTCGCCACAGTCAGCGGTGCGCTGAAGATGACGTTCTTGGTGCCGGCCGTGGTCACGCGCAGCACATAGGAGCCGGCCGTGAAGTCAACCGAGTTGGCGCTCGATGCCGGGACGGCACTGCGAAAACCAGCGGCGGCGAAGTTGGGCACGACGGTAGCGATATCGACGGTCGGCCCAGTCAGGTAGACGTCGATGTTGGTGGCGTTGAACGACGCGTTCACGATGCGCACGCGTGCGTTGTTGGCCGTGAGCTGCTTGTCATAAGGGTCGTCGATGTAGAGCAGGTTCGTCGTGGTGGCTTCCCCCGGCACGGCGATCAGCGTGTGCTTGTTGCCGCGGTTGGGGTTGAAATTGATGCGGCCCACCTCGAGGCTGCCGACGGTCGTTCTGACGATGTAGTCGGCCGGTGCGGTGTCCACCTCGAAGTAGTTCGAGGCATAGCGGTAAGGCGCATTGGTCACGCCGCCCGCAATGGTCGTGTTGCGGTACAGGTCAACGTTCGGTCCCGCAGGGATGGCGTGGATGAAGCGCACTTTGGGGTCGGCGATGTCGAGCCGGTCGTCCAGGCTGTCGTCGCCCCCGCCGCAGGCCGCGACGAGGAGCACCGGCGCGGCGGCCAGCAGAATCTTGTGGATGAATTTCATGGTCAACACCTTCAAAAGAGGCAGAGTAAATGGACGAGCCAATCTAGATTCCAGCGCTGCAATGGCGTGTCAGACGAATCGGGCGGAACACGTGGTCTGTGCCTGAGATGCATGTCAGACAAAACCGTCTGTTGGCGTGAAAGCGCAAATGAGCCGGAACTTTGGCGGGGCAGGGGCGTCGCGCCACAATCGCGCTCTTCACAGCAGGGACACTCGCACCATGATCACCGTCCATCACTTGAACGACTCTCGCTCGCAGCGCGTGCTGTGGCTGCTTGAAGAGCTGGGCGTTGCCTACGAGATCAAGCACTACCAGCGCGACCCCGCCACCATGCTGGCGCCGGAGTCGCTGCGGCAGGTGCACCCGCTGGGCAAGTCACCGGTGATCACCGATGGCGACGTGACGGTGGCCGAGTCGGGCGCGATCGTCGAATACCTCGTCGATCGGTATGGCAACGGCCGCTTGATGCCTGCGGCCGGCACACCCGAGCGCCTGGCCTACCGCTACTGGCTGCACTTTGCCGAAGGCTCGGCCATGCCGCCGCTGCTGCTGAAGCTTGTGTTCATGAAGATCGCGAGCGCAAAGGTGCCGTTCTTCGTCAAGCCCATCGTTCGTGGCATTTCGGCCAAGGTGATGAGCACGCTGATCGACCCCAACCTGAAGCGCCAACTCGACTTCATGGAGGCCGAGTTGGGCCTACGCGAATGGTTTGCGGGCCATGAGTTCAGTGCAGCCGACATCCAGATGAGCTTTCCGCTTGAAGCTTCTGCGCAGCGTGCGGGGCTGGATGCGTCTCGGCCC
>JACMKJ010000164.1 GCA_014380155.1 Rhizobacter sp.
CCCAAGAAGGAGTCCAAGACCAAGAAGTTATCCACAACGTGAGCCCGCAGGGCTCGAATACGGGTGGGTCAATATTGGATGGAAAAGGTGGGTCAGGATTGCGTGGAACTCAACAACCTGAGTGTCAATCGATCCAGTCAGGCTGCGCGAATGACCGCCTTTGAAGATGGGAGGCTGGGCTGCGGCCCCGCTTTTTCGTTGGCCCGGGGCTAGCGAACCTTGAAGCTGCGGGAGTTCTTCAGCCATCCCTTCCGATTCGATTCCGCCACTGATCTGGCGATCGCATACGAGAAAGGCCCCGGTGATTCGCCTGACGCTGAAATTGTGCAAGCGGTGCTTGCACAATTGCCCTGGTGCTTCAAGCTTGCATGGAGGGAAGTCGGCCGCCGCTGACGGCTCCATTCGGATACTCGCCCGCAGACTACTCCAAAGCGATGCTCGTTCTAAGACGGATCACTTTGAGGTGCGCTCGAAGCCTAGAAACCAGCGCTGATTTGCAGTGAGCTTCTGCATGTCAATTCCAAGCGCGGACATTACCTTTGCAATGGCATTCCTTCTGCAAGTGTTGGCGTGCGCCGATACATCTTTGGCGTTTACGCAGTGTTCATAAGCTGCTTCATAGGCCCTGACAGTAGCTTCCAGAGCGTTGCCGAAGCGAGTGACGTCGAGCTTGCGTAGCTCCAGTTCTTGCAGCGAACCAAAGGAGTGGATTCGGTCTTTGATCCTTTCAAGCTGCGCAGCTGAAGCTCGAATCTCATAGTCACCGGAGCGCGTCGGGGTCAGTTCAAGGCCAAGAAATTCTGCAGGTTCGTTTGGTGCGTAGATGCGAGTCTTGCTGCCATCTGCCAACATCGGAATCTGCAGGTTCAGTGACTTGAGCTGGGAAATGCAGAAGTCTTCCATGGCTCGGGCCTCTTGCTCACTTGCCGCGAAGAACGCCAGGTCGTCGGCGTAGCGCACAGCCTGATGGCCTGCCCTAATGCAAGCCAGGTCAAACGGCTCCAGCATCAGATTGGCGAAGTACGGCGAAAGTGGCATACCTTGGCGCACGCCCCGACCTTCCCGTATGCCTTGTTTCTTGAATTTGGTTCGCTGGCTTTCATTGTCGACTCGGATTTCGCATCTGAACGCCGCCTGGAGCAGTGGGCGAATGCTCGGGTGCTTCACTCGTGCTTTGAGCCGCTGGGTCAGGAGGTCACGATCAATGTGATCGAAGAACGCGGTGATGTCAGTCTTGAACACCCAAGGTCGAGCGCGACGCAGTTGTTGAGCGAGATGCAAGGCGCCTTCGACGCTGTGATCCGGAACAAAGCCAAAGCTGATGCCGTTGGCCATCCAACCACTTTTGGGTCGCAGGTAGTTCAGCAGAGCGCGCTGAACAATTCTGTCCCTGACGGCAGGGATGCAGATGAGCCGCTCTTTGCCATTCGGCTTTGGAATGAAAACGGGCTGCAGACTTTGAAACCGGAAACTGCCGTTGCGCAAATCCGATGAGATGCGAGCCAGATTGGATTCGAGTCGTTCACCGAACGACAGCAACGAATCCCCGTCTATGCCCTCTCGACGGTAGGACGGCTTGTTCTTGCCACCCCGAGACACATCGGCCCAGGCGGCCCTCAGATGTGACTCAGAAGAAACGGCCTTAAGCGCCGTGACGGGCAAGATATCTACACATGCTGGCCACTATGAAGTCCCCTTCCAGCTGGCATGACGGGCATCGCCTTCGCGTCGTCGGCTTCGAGAAGCACGACCGACGGCCGGGCGCTGGTCCATGTGCTCGACACCACAGGGCGCTTTGCACATTCTGGCCGAGGTTCGCCGTTCAGCAACCACCACGGTGATGCCGTGATGAGTGCCAAGGCCGCAGCGATGAGAATAAGTCGCATTCCATGCCCTTTCAGACGCCATTCAACGCTGATCGAGGCCGAGACGTGTCCCGCCGCTGTGGCGCCGGCCGCGAAAACTCGCAACCGGACCTCTGTCTCGACCCCCGCACCCCCGCCCAAGCGGCCCGCCTCACGGCTTCTATCGACCCCCCTAGCAACGTCAGGGACGAGGGGTTGCACCTCGGGCATCGCCTTCGCGTCGTCGGCTTCGAGAAGCACGACCGACGGCCGGGCGCTGGTCCATGTGCTCGACACCACAGGGCGCTTTGCACATGCCGGCCGAGGTTCGCCGTTCAGCAACCACCACGGTGATGCCGTGGGGGACGAAACGCCTGTATATTACATCAGCCTGGATGCTCATACAGGAACATCAATTGCCCGACGGCGAGAATTCAGTTTTCAATGGTTCAGATCGGCCTGAATTCAGGATTCAGTGGCGAAGCCATTCGATGTTCGATGGCGACGATTGCGCTAAGTCATTGACTCACAATGAATCTCAATCCGACGATCTACGGCTCTCTACAGCTCATCCTCTTCACCCTCGGGCAAGGTGGGGCGCGCGGCCAGCCGATAGCTTTCAGTGGCCCAGGCGCCGAAGTCCGCGTTTTTGCAACGTTCGCTGCAAAACGGGCGGAAGGGGTTCTCTGGCGCATAGACGCTGTCGCCCTTGCAGCTGGGGCAGGTGACGATGCGCCGCTGTGGCCGAGGCGGTGAAGACGCCTGGTTCATGAACACAAGGTGAGTTCGAAGTTGGTGTCTGCACCAGCAGGTTTGAGTCGACCTTCGGCGTCCTGCCGCATCAGGCGCACCAGCACCATCAGGCGATGCCCACTGATTTCGGGCACCAACTGGGCCGCGGGGTCGATGCGCAGGCGCAGCAGGTGGAAGACCCGCCCCGCCGGCAGGCTTTGCTGGAACTGCCCGCCTTGCGTGACAACCTTGTGCGGCGTGCCGGAGTCGCGCAGCAGGCTGAGCAGCACTTTCAAGGCTTCGGCCAATGGCATCAAGGTCGAGACCCATTGGTTGAGGTCGGAACGGCGGCGTGCCGGCTCCTGCTGTTGCCAGGCGTAGTAGGCCGGCAGGTCGAACTCGCAGGTGCCACCGGGAATGCTGATGCGGCTGCGGATGCTCATCAACCACTCGTTGGCCGTGAGCGCGTGGCCGGCCTTGCCCGACAACTGGTTGAGCCCGTTGAACGCGTGGTCGACCTTGGCGATCACCTGGTTGAGCACCTCGTCGGAGATCGAGGGGTTGCCGCGGTAGCTGTTGAGCTGGCTGCGCTGGCGTTCGAGGTCTTTGAGCAGGTCAGACTTGAGATCAGCGCGTGAAGCCACGTCCATGATCTCGAACATGGTGGCCAGCGCGTAGTGGTGGTCGACGGTTTCGTCACGGGGCATCAGGCTGCCGAGGCGATCGAACAGGTGCTCGAGCCGCAGCATGGTGCGGATGCTCTCGTTGAAGGGGTACTCGTACAAGATCAAGATGGGGGCGCTCCGCTCGACCGGCGCGATTGTTCCATAGGCACCCAGCGATCCCACCAGATGCCCACTTCGTGCGCGAGCTGGGCCAGGCTCAAACCCTCGTTGAAGATGACGGCATCGGCGATGGCGCGGCGCACATCTCGGCGGGCTTGCTGTGCAATCACCGCCTCAACGGCTTCGCGAGACCAGGCCGAGCGTTGCATCACGCGCTCGATCTGAGTGGCCTCAACGCAGTCGACCACCAAGACGCGATCGACCCGGGTGCGCCAGTGTCGGGACTCGGCGAGCAATGGCACGTCGAAGACCAAAGGGCGCCCGGTTGCCGCCAGCGCCTGACGTGTGCTTTCGGCGCCGATCATCGGGTGCAGGATGGCCTCCAGGCGGGCTTTGGCTGACGTGTCGGCGAAGACCAGCTCGCGCATGTAGGCCCGGTCGAGGCCGCCGGCAGCATCGATGGCGCTGGGACCGAACTGGGCTTGGAGCGCGTCGATGGCTGCCCCACCTGGCAATGCCAGCGATCGTGCGATGGCATCGGTATCAATCAGCGCGGCACCGCGCTCGACCAGCAGACGGGCCACTGTGCTCTTGCCGCTGCCAATGCCGCCGGTGAGGCCGATGTGCAGATCGAGATTTGCAGCCATGGGTGCTGCGACCTGATCCGTCAGGCCCAGCCCAGCCAACCGAGCACACGCTGATGGCCAGCCAGCATCACCACAATGCCGCCTCCCGCCAGAAAGGGGCCAAAGGGGACGTAACGCCCTTCGCGCAAGCTGCTCGACAGCTTCATGCCGATGCCGACCACGGCGCCGATGACCGAGGCCCCGAGCACGATGGGCAGGACCATTTGCCAGCCCAACCAGGCGCCCAGTGCAGCGAGCAGCTTGAAGTCGCCATAGCCCATGCCCTCTTTGCCGGTGGTCAGCTTGAACAGCCAGTACACGGACCACAGCGAAAGGTATCCCGCCGCGGCACCCCAGATGGCTTGTGGCGGCGGGATCGTCCAGCCTAGCACGCTCGCGAGCAAACCGGCCCACAACAGCGGCAGGGTGAGGTTGTCGGGCAGCAGGGTGGTGTCCCAGTCAATGCCGGCCAGGGCGATCAGCATGGCGACAACGAAGCACCATAACAAGGCTGTGGGCTCGGCGCCGAAGCGCCAGCCCACGGCGGCAAACAGCGCGCCGGTGAGCAACTCGACCACCGGGTAGCGGGGCGAGATGCGGGTCTTGCACGAAGCGCAGCGCCCTCGGAGCCAGAGGTAACTCAGCACCGGGATGTTTTCGTGCCACGCGATGAGGTGAGAGCACGATGGGCAGCGCGAACGCGGGTGCGACAGCTGCAGTGGCCCCAGGCTGGCCAGCGCTTCAGTCAGCGACTTCCCGGTCTGTGCGGTCGAGGCGGCAGGTGCAGCACCGAACACTCGCCGGTGTGACTCGTCGTCAGCCAGCTGATTACCAACGTCGCCCCACCAGCCGCGATCAAGGATCAGCGGTAGGCGATGAATCACGACATTCAGAAAGCTGCCAATGCACAGGCCCAGCAGCGCCAGGACCCAGGGTGACAGGAGTTCAGCGCCCGGCAAGCCCATCACGGACGGTCAGACCACCGCGCCGAGCTTGAAGATCGGCAAATACATCGACACCACGATGCCGCCGATCAACGTGCCCAGGATCACGATGATGAAAGGCTCCATCAATGACGACAGGCCCTTCACGGCTTCGTCCACTTCATCTTCGTAGAACTCGGCCGCCTTGCCGAGCATGGCGTCGAGCGAGCCGGACTCCTCGCCGATGGCGCACATCTGGATCACCATGGTCGGGAAGACGCCGGTGGTCTGCATGGAGTTGGTCAGGCTGGCGCCGGTGGAGACGTCTTTCTGAATCTGTTCTGTGGCGTCCTTGAAGACGGCATTGCCGGAGGCGCCACCCACCGAATCGAGGGCTTCGACCAAGGGCACGCCTGCTGCGAACATGGTCGAAAGGGTTCGGGTCCAACGCGCGATTGCAGATTTGTTCACCAGGGAGCCAAACACCGGCGCTTTGAGCAGCAAGCGATCCATGGTTCGCTGCATCTTCTCGGAGCGCTTCCAAGACTCGAAGAAGAAATAGATGCCGCCGCCCAGAAAGCCAAAAATCGCCCACCAGTAGCTCACGAAGATCTCGGACAAGGCAATCACGAACAAAGTCGGCGCAGGCAGATCGGCGCCGAAAGACGTGAACACTTCTTTGAAAACCGGGATGACGAACAACATGATGACGGCCAGTACGATGAACGCCACGACCATCACCGCCACCGGATACATCAAGGCCGACTTGATCTTGTTCCGGATGGCCATTGTCTTTTCTTGGTAGATCGCCAGGCGATCCAGCAAGGTGTCCAAAATACCGCCCGCCTCACCAGCCTCGACCAGGTTGCAGTAAAGCGCGTCGAAGTAGAGCGGGTGCTTGCGGAATGCCGATGAGAGGCTCGTGCCTGTTTCGACGTCATTGCGGATGTCGGTCAGGAGCTTGGTCATCTTGGGGTTGGAGCTACCCCGGGCCACGATGTCGAATGCTTGAAGGAGGGGTACACCTGCCCGCATCATCGTGGACAGTTGGCGGGTAAAGATCGCGATGTCTTTTTGTTTTATCGCGCTGCCGCCCGTGGTGCGACGCTTCTTGACCTTTGTGATCAGGATGCCTTGACGGCGCAGGCTTGCGTTGACAACGGCTTCGCCCCCCGCGCGCACCTCACCGCGAACGATCTTGCCGTTCTTGTCTTTGCCTTCCCATTCGAAGACAAATTCCTTGACGCGTTTGGTCGCTGTTGCCGCTGCAGTTGCCATGGTGTCTCCGAGGAAACTTCTGTCCTCGTCCCGTTGCTAGTTATGTGATGCCCAATCGACTCGATCGGGAATGCTATTCGTTGGTTACCGCGATCACTTCTTCGAGTGTGGTGAAACCGGCCTTCACTTTCACCAAGCCGGATTGCCGCAAGTCGCGAACACCGTCGCGCGCGGCTTGATCCGCAATGTCTATCGCGGTGCCCTCGGACAGGATGATCCGCTGAATCTCTTCGCCAATGGGCATCACTTGGTAAATGCCGACGCGACCTTTGTAGCCATTGGTGCACGCCGAACACCCGACCGCGCGATAGGGCCGCCATGTGCCATCCAGATCGGCTTCCAGATAGCCGGCCTTCAGCATGGCTTCACGTGGGTAGTCGGCCTGGGTTTTGCAAACCTCGCACAGGCGACGCGCCAAGCGCTGCGCCGTGATCAGCAAAATACTAGAGGCGATGTTGAACGGCGCGACCCCCATGTTAAGCAGACGCGTCAAGGTGGTCGGGGCGTCGTTGGTGTGCAGGGTGGACATCACCATGTGACCGGTCTGGGCGGCCTTGATGGCGATGTCGGCGGTTTCGAGGTCGCGGATTTCACCCACCATGATCACGTCAGGGTCCTGCCGCAGGAAGGACTTGAGGGCGGCTGAGAAGGTCAGCCCCGCCTTGTCGTTCACATTGACCTGATTGATGCCGGGCAAGTTGATTTCAGCCGGGTCTTCGACGGTTGAGATGTTGACGCCGGGCTGGTTGAGGATATTGAGGCAGGTGTAAAGCGAGACCGTCTTGCCGCTGCCGGTGGGGCCTGTCACCAGGATCATCCCGTAAGGACGCACGATGCACTTGAGCAGTCGATCCTTCTCGATCTTTTCATAGCCCAACGCCTCGATGCCGATCTTGGCGCTTGATGAATCCAGGATCCGGATGACGATCTTCTCGCCAAACAAGGTGGGCAAGGTGCTCACGCGGAAGTCGATCGACTTGTTGCCGAACTTCAACTTCATCCGCCCGTCTTGCGGGACACGCTTTTCAGCAATGTCCAGCCGCGAGATCACCTTGATTCGCGAGGCCAATTTTTCCTTGATGGCGATGGGCGGCTGGGTGATTTCGCGCAACTCACCGTCGACGCGGAAGCGCACGCGGTAGTGGTATTCATAGGGCTCGAAATGAAGATCGGATGCTCGGGCGTTGATGGCGTCGATCAGCATCTTCTGCAAGAAGCGCACGACGGGAGCGTCTTCAACGTCGGTTGTGACCTCTTGCGTTTCGGCGGCGGCTGTGGTGTCTTCGTCGCTGACATCGAACTCGAAGTCACCGCCAACAATGTTTTCCAACGACTCTGAAGCGCTGGTGTTGGCACCTTCGAGGATCTTGGCCAGCTTGTCATGCTCGACGATGACCCACTCTGGCGATAGTTGGGTTGCGAACTTGATCCGTTCCGTCGCCTCTTGGTCGGTGGGGTCTGCGCCGCCGATGAAAAGGCGGTTGCCACGCTTGCCAAGGACGAGGATTTGGTACTGGGCTGCGAGCTTGACGTCGATGACATTGCGCGGCAGGCGCTGCGGATCAACGGCGTTGAGATCCAGCAAGGGCATGGCCAGCGCGCTGGCCAGTGTGTGCGCAAGATCAGCCGAAGTGACCGCGCCGGCCGCCAGAACCGATGACAAGAAACTGGTTTTCTTCTCTTTCGAGGACTTGACCAAGTCTTCTGCGGTTTTTGCGTTCAGCTTCCCCGCATGCACAAGAACCCGCGCCACGCCAGACAGTGCGGATTGAGGAACTTCGGCAAGAGTGTCCACAGGCGGGTGTGCGTTACGTCACGATGACCATATCAATCGATGATCGCCGATTCATCAGGCGCTGTAAACCTGAAGCCTATGGCCGAGCGGCAACAAATCACGGCCAGTGCGCATGATCGCTGCAACAATTTGCTTCAAGGAAGTTTGGTCGGGGTGAGAGGATTCGAACCTCCGGCCTCTACGTCCCGAACGTAGCGCTCTACCAGGCTAAGCTACACCCCGATAAAAACGGGCCTGTGAAGGCCCAATTTTTGTCGGTCCGGGTCAAGACGAACGCTCGACCGACCGAACACAAAATTCTAGCAGAGCTTCGCGGTGCACCGTCGCGGGAAGTACAGACAGGCTGCTTCGGGCCTTATCGGCCTCGGTTCGCGCCGCCTCGCGGGTTGCCTCCAGAGCACCGGTACGACGAACGATGCCGACGATCTCGTCTAGGCGGGTGACTTCGCCTTGCTCGATCGCGTTTCGAATGAGCATGCGCTCCGCAGCGGTGGCGCGCTCCATGGCAATCAGCAACGGCAAGGTGGGCTTGCCTTCACGGAGGTCGTCACCCACGTTTTTGCCGAGCTGGGAGGTCGAGCCTTCGTAGTCCAGCAAGTCGTCGACCAGCTGAAACGCAGTGCCCAGGGAGCGACCGTAGGAGGCGCACGCGTCTTCCACACTTGCGCTGGCATTGGCTAACACGGCGCCCAGGCGGGCGCTTGCCTCAAACAGCTTGGCGGTTTTGAACCGGATGACCTTCAGGTAGTCGTCGACGGCGAGATCCGGGTCGTGCATGTTCATCAACTGTAAAACCTCGCCCTCGGCGATCACGTTGGTGGCATCCGCCAGGACGTCGAGTACTCGGAGGCGGTCAACGGAAACCATCATCTGGAACGCGCGTGAGTAGAGAAAATCACCTACCAGGACGCTCGCCGCGTTGCCGAACAAGGCATTTGCTGTTTCACGGCCTCGCCGCAGGGCGGATTCGTCCACCACATCATCGTGAAGCAGTGTCGCGGTGTGGATGAACTCCACAATCGCCGCGAGTTCGAAGCGTTCCTTGCCTTGGAACCCCAACGCGTTGGCAAACAGCAACACCAGCATGGGTCGGATGCGCTTGCCACCAGCGCTGATGATGTAGTGCGAAATTTGGTTGATGAGCGCCACTTCCGACGCAAGGCGGCGCTGGATGACCCCGTCAACCTCCTTCATCTCGGCTGCCATCAGCTGAATGGGGTCGGGGCTGGGGGGCGCGGAGGTTGAGGTGATGGGTTGCACTGCGGGCTCAGGTAGCGAACGCAAATTATAGAAAGGCGCGTGAGGGTGCTTTGGCTGTAGCTATCGGCAGAGCAGCTTTTAGCGGAGAGGCTGAATGCAGTGGCTTGCCAGGTTGTTCCATGGTAGACTGCAAGGCTCTGCGCTTTTTTCGCGGGGCTGTCAGGCGCTGTTTTTCGCCGGCAGATTCACTGAAAGGGCTGATATGTACGCGGTCATAAAAACCGGCGGCAAACAATACAAGGTTGCTGCAGGCGAAAAGATCAAGATAGAACAGATAGCTGCGGACGTTGGCCAAGAGATCACGATCGACCAGGTGTTGGCCATTGGTGCTGGCGCAGATCTGAAGGTCGGGACTCCCTTGGTAACCGGCGCAAGCGTGACGGCCACGGTAGTGGCTCAAGGTAGGCATGACAAGGTGCGCATTTTCAAGATGCGCCGTCGCAAGCATTATCAAAAGCGACAAGGTCACCGCCAAAACTTCACCGAGCTCGAAATTCGAGCCGTGAACGCCTAAAGGAGTCAAACCATGGCACAGAAAAAAGGCGGCGGTTCCACCCGGAACGGCCGCGATTCCCAACCCAAGATGCTCGGCGTGAAAGCGTTCGGCGGTCAACAGATCCCGGCCGGCTCGATCATCGTTCGCCAGCGTGGCACCAAGTTCCATGCCGGTACCAACGTTGGCATTGGCAAGGATCACACCTTGTTCGCCCTGGTGGATGGCGAGGTGAGTTTTGCCGTCAAGGGTCCGAAGAACCGTCAAACGGTCAGTGTGAAGGAACAGGCCTGAGCCTGTTCTGATAACAGCTTCGGCTGCCAAGCCCCGGTTCGCCGGGGCTTTCCTTTTTTTGCGTCGGGCGCAAGCCTGGGCTACCGTAGCGACCTGCGGCACAGCGTGGACACACAGTCATGAAATTCGTTGACGAGGCCACCATCGACGTGGCGGCCGGTAATGGCGGCAACGGCTGCATGAGCTTTCGCCGGGAGAAGTTCATTCCCTTCGGCGGGCCCAATGGCGGCGATGGCGGCAAGGGCGGAAGCGTTTATGCCGTGGGGGACCGCAATCTCAACACGTTGATCGACTTTCGCTACGCACGCCGTCACGAAGCCCGCAATGGCGAGAACGGCCGAGGCTCAGACCAATACGGGGCAGCCGCGGAAGACATCGTTTTGCGCATGCCCATGGGCACCATCATCAAGGACGTGGAAACCGGCAACGTGATTGCCGAGTTGCTTGTCCCCGATGAAAAGGTGCTGCTCGCCAAGGGTGGAGACGGGGGTTTCGGCAACCTGCACTTCAAGACCAGTACCAACCGTGCCCCGCGTCAAAAGACATCTGGCTGGCCGGGTGAGCAGCACAAGCTCAAGCTGGAGTTGCGGGTGCTGGCCGACGTGGGTCTGCTGGGGATGCCCAACGCGGGCAAGTCCACACTGATCGCCGCGATCTCCAATGCGCGGCCGAAGATCGCCGACTACCCTTTCACCACCTTGCACCCTAACCTGGGCGTGGTGCGCGTCGCTGCCGAACAGAGTTTCGTGGTGGCAGATATCCCGGGATTGATCGAGGGCGCATCGGAAGGTGCTGGCTTGGGCCATCTGTTCTTGCGCCATCTCCAGCGCACGCACTTGTTGCTGCACCTCGTCGACATGGCACCTTTCGACGAAGCCGTCGACCCGGTGGCGCAGGCCAAGGCCATCGTCAACGAGCTGAAGAAGTACGACCAGTCGCTCTACGAAAAGCCGCGCTGGCTGGTGCTGAACAAGCTCGACATGGTGCCGCTCGAGGAGCGTGAACAACGTGTCAAAGACTTCGTCAAACGCTTCAAGTGGAAGGGGCCGGTTTTCCAGATCTCTGCCTTGACGCGCGAAGGCTGCGAGCAGCTGGTGCATGCCATCTACAAGCATGTCTCGACGCTCAAGAACGTGGTGCCGGACGATCCGGATCCGCGCTTCACCGCAGACTCGAGTGACGTCACTCCAACGCCATGACCGACGCCCTCAAGAACGCCAAGCGCATCGTTATCAAGGTCGGTTCCAGCCTGGTCACCAATGAGGGCCGAGGTCTGGACGCAGAAGCCATCGGGACGTGGTGCCGACAGATGGCGGCCTTGGCGCAGCAGGGCAGAGAGGTCGTGATGGTGTCGAGCGGCGCGGTTGCCGAAGGCATGAAACGCCTGGGTTGGTCCGTGCGGCCTAAAGAAATCCACGAGCTGCAGGCCGCCGCTGCGGTGGGCCAGATGGGTCTGGCGCAGATTTATGAGACGCAATTGCGCAGCTACGGCATGGGCAGTGCTCAGGTGCTTTTGACACACGCTGACCTCGCCGATCGTGAGCGCTATCTCAATGCACGCTCGACGCTGTTGACACTGCTCCGGCTGAACGTGGTACCGGTCATCAACGAAAACGACACGGTCGTCAACGACGAGATCAAGTTCGGTGACAACGACACCTTGGGTGCCTTGGTTGCCAATCTGATCGAAGCCGATGTGCTGATCATCCTGACCGATCAAAAGGGTTTGTATTCCGCCGATCCGCGCAAAGACCCTTTGGCGCGCTTCATCCACGAAGCCGTGGCCGGCACGCCTGAGTTGGAGCGCATGGCGGGTGGCGCCGGCTCCAGCATCGGCCGCGGCGGCATGATCACCAAAATCCTGGCGGCCAAGCGCGCGGCCAGCAGTGGCGCTTCGACAATCATCGCTTGGGGGCGTGAGCCTGACGTGCTGGTCCGTCTGGCAGCTGGCGAGTCCATCGGCACCGCGCTGACCGCATCCACCCCTAAGCTCGCCGCCCGCAAGCAATGGATGGCCGATCACCTACAGTTCCGTGGTGCGGTGGTGATCGACGATGGCGCGGTGGCCAAGCTGCGCGATGAAGGCAAGAGCCTGCTTCCGATCGGCATGACCGAGGTGCAGGGTGAGTTCGTGCGCGGTGACGTGATAGCGGTGCGCGACAAGGCCGGCACCGAGATCGCCCGTGGGTTGGCCAACTATGCCGCGTCGGAAGCGCGCCTGATTGCGCGTAAGCCGTCGAGTGAGTTCGAGCGCCTGCTCGGTTTCACCGGTGAGCCCGAGATGATCCACCGCGACAACCTCGTTCTCGCCTGAACTAAGCCACCTCAGCTGGCCGGGTCGCCCGGCTCGCCTGACGGCGTGCCGTCAAACGCAGCCGAATCTGTTTCGCCCAGTTCGTCGCGGTGATGAGGCCGCATGCCTGAGCGCAGATAGCGGTTGTGGTGGTTGTTGCGCGGCAGAAAGCGCGCCAACTCCGTCAAGGCCATCTGATAGACATCACGCTTGAATTCGATCACCAGGTCGAGCGGAACCCAGTATTCGTTCCAGCGCCAGGCATCGAACTCGGGGTGGTCGGTGGCGCGCAGGTTCATGTCGCTGTCTCGCCCCATGAGTTGAAGCAAGAACCAGATTTGTTTTTGCCCCCGGTAATGCCCACGTGCGTCGCGTCGGATGAAATGGTCGGGCACTTCGTAGCGCAGCCAGTCGCGGGTACGCGCGACGATGCGAACGTGGTCGGGCAACAACCCCACTTCTTCGTGGAGCTCGCGGAACATCGCCTGCTCAGGCGTTTCGCCGTATTTGATGCCCCCTTGCGGGAACTGCCAGGAGTGGGTGCGGATGCGCTTGCCCCAGAAAACCTGGTTCCTCGTATTGAGCAGGATGATGCCGACGTTGGGTCTGAACCCTTCGCGGTCGAGCATAATCAACCTCAAATTCTTTAGTTGAATTCATTATTGCACCGGCATCGCGGGAATCAACCCCGCGGGTTTCCCCCGCCCTCGCCGTGCAGCTCAATCTCTTCCCCCCATTCCTTTCCCAATTCCCTTCGTCATTGGCCTGCCCATGAAAGCCTCACAGTTTTTCATTTCCACGCTCAAAGAAGCGCCTGCCGATGCCGAGGTGGCGAGCCACAAATTGATGATGCGGGGCGGCTTCATCAAGCGCTTGGGTTCGGGCATCTACAACTACATGCCGATGGGTTTGCGGGTGATCCGCAAGGTCGAAGCCATCATTCGTGAAGAGATGAACCGCGCGGGTGGCGTGGAACTCTTGATGCCGGTCGTGCAGCCCGCCGAGCTGTGGCAAGAAACCGGGCGTTTTCAGGGGATGGGGCCTGAACTGCTGCGCGTGAAAGACCGCCACGATCGTGACTACATCATTCAGCCAACCTCTGAAGAAGTCATCACCGACATCGCGCGCCAGGAGCTTCGCAGCTACCGGCAGCTGCCGAGAAATTTCTATCACGTCCAGACCAAGTTTCGCGACGAACGCCGGCCGCGCTTTGGCGTGATGCGCGGGCGTGAGTTCACGATGAAGGACGCTTACTCCTTCGACCGCGACGTAGCCGCCGCCGGCAAGAGCTACGAAGCGATGTACGCCGCCTACGTGCGCATCTTCGAGCGCATGGGGCTGACCTTCCGCGCCGTGGCGGCCGACACCGGCGCCATCGGTGGCGACAAGTCACACGAGTTCCAGGTGATTGCCGATACCGGCGAGGACGCCATCGCCTACTGCCCTCAATCGGACTACGCCGCCAACGTCGAGCTGGCCGAGGCCTTGCCGCTGATCGCGCAACGTGCAGCACCGACGCAGGCTCTTACCAAGACGCCGACGCCGGGCAAGAGCACCTGCGAAGACGTGGCCCAGTTGTTGAACCTGCCGCTGTCGCAAACCGTCAAATCGCTGGTGCTTGCCACTGACGAAAAGAACGAAGGTGGCGACGTGGTCAAGAGCACGGTTTGGCTGCTGCTTGTGCGTGGCGATCACTCGCTCAACGAAGTGAAGGCCGGCAAGCTGCCTGGCTTGAAGGACGGCTACCGATTCGCCACCACGGCCGAGATCGACGAGCACTTCGGCTGCAAGCCCGGCTACCTCGGCCCCATCGGTTTGAAGAAGCCGCTGCGCCTGGTGGTGGACCGCACGGTGGCGGCGATGAGCGACTTTGTCTGCGGCGCCAACGAGGCTGACTTCCACTTCGCCGGTGCCAACTGGGCGCGCGACCTGCCCGAGCCCGACGTGGTGGCCGACATCCGCAACGTGGTCGAGGGCGACCCGTCGCCCGACGGCAAGGGCACGCTTGCAATGCAGCGCGGCATCGAGGTCGGCCACGTGTTCTACCTCGGCACCAAGTACTCCAAGGCGATGAACGCCACCTACCTCGACGAAAACGGCAAGCCGCAACTGCTGGAGATGGGCTGCTACGGCATTGGCGTCACGCGGCTGCTGGGCGCCGCCATCGAACAAAATCACGACGAGCGCGGCATCATCTGGCCACTCGCCATGGCGCCCTTCACCGTCGTGCTGTGCCCCATCGGCTACGACCGTTCGGCTGAGGTGAAGGCCGCGGCCGACCAGTTGCACGAGCAACTGCAGTCCTTAGGCGTCGACGTGATGCTCGACGACCGCGGCGAGCGCCCCGGTGCGATGTTTGCCGACTGGGAACTGATTGGTGTTCCACACCGCGTAGTGC
The DNA here is from genome assembly GCA_014380155.1 of Rhizobacter sp. GTDB lineage: Bacteria > Pseudomonadota > Gammaproteobacteria > Burkholderiales > Burkholderiaceae_C > Rhizobacter. Next base: position 14,722 of record JACMKJ010000164.1, read on the forward strand.
TGTCCGACCGCGGCCTCAAGGAAGGCAAGCTCGAATACCAAGGCCGCCGTGACGCGCAATCCACCGCCGTGGCGGTTGCCGACGTGGCCAGCTTCCTGAAGGGCAAGCTCAGCTCATGAGCCTGGTTCGGGGATGTGGGCGGCGGCGGCTTCTGGCCGCTGCGGCGCTGTCTCCTTTGCTGCTCAACACCCCATCGTCATGGGCCGGTGCCCAGGTGGAAGAGCCGCTGGCCGACGCGGTGCGATCGGCGCTGTCGGCGGCCATTGCCAACCGTGCGCCGCCCAAGCCCGTGTTCGAAACCACACAGGCTCGCCTGGCCTACCTGCAGTGGCTGGGTGAGATGAGCAACCGGCTGAAGAAGCGCAAGGCCGAGCACGTGGCACGCGTCGAGTTCCTGGAGACGCTCTGGTACGAAAGTGCGCGTGCAGGCCTGGAGCCGGCACTCGTGCTGGGCGTGGCGCAGGTGGAGAGCGGCTTTCGCAAATACGCCATCAGCAGCGCCGGCGCGCGGGGCTACATGCAGGTGATGCCGTTCTGGGCGAGGTTGATCGGCAATGGTGACGCCACCAAGCTTTTCCACATGCAAACCAACCTGCGCTTCGGCTGCGTGATCTTGCGCCACTACCTCAACATCGAGCGCGGCGATCTGTTCCTGGCGCTTGGGCGCTACAACGGCAGCCGCGGCCGCGCGGAGTACCCCAACCTGGTGTTCGGCGCGCGCAAGGCCTGGGCGTTCAAGGCCGCCTGAGCACGATCAAAGCCCGGCCCAGGATTTGGGCTGCGCATCGGCCACGCCCAGCAGCGAGAGCACACGCTCCACCGTGTCGTTGACCAGATCGTCGATCGTCGCGGGCCGGTGATAGAACGCCGGCAGCGGCGGAAAGATCACGCCGCCCATCTCGGTTACCGCGGTCATGTTGCGCAAGTGGGCGAGGTTGAATGGTGTCTCGCGCACCATCAGCACCAGCCGGCGCCGCTCTTTGAGCGTGACGTCGGCCGCGCGGCTGAGCAGGTTGTCCGACAGGCCGTGGGCGATGGCCGCCAGCGTCTTCATCGAGCATGGCGCCACCACCATCGCGGTGCTGGCAAACGAACCACTGGCGATCGCCGCGCCCACATCGGCCGGGTTGTAGGCCGTGTCGGCCAGCGCTTCAAGCGCGTTGCGGTCGAGGCCCAGCTCGTGGTGCACGTTGAGCACGCCGGCGGGGCTGGCCACCAAGTGTGTTTCGCAGCCGGTGGCCTTCAGGCGCTGCAGCAGCCGCACGCCGTAGAGCGCACCGGTGGCGCCGGTGATGCCGACGACCACCCGGCTGCGGGCAGCGGTGTGGCCCAAGGTCAGGCCTGTGTGCCCAGCACCTGCTGGAGCTCACCGGCCTGGTACATCTCCGTCATGATGTCGGAGCCGCCGACGAACTCGCCGTTCACGTAGAGCTGCGGGATGGTCGGCCAGTTGGCGTAGTCCTTGATGCCTTGGCGAACGGCTTCGTCTTCGAGCACGTTGAAGGTCTTCAGGTCGCTCGCGCCGCAGGCCTTGAGGATCTGGATGGCACGGCCGGAAAAACCGCACTGGGGGAACTGCGCCGTGCCCTTCATGAAGAGCACCACACGGTTGTTTTTGACGAGGGCATCGATGCGTTGTTGAACGTCGCTCATGGTCGCGCGCCGGGTGTGCCGGCAGTGTCATTAGGGGATAGACGGGGTTATACGGCAAACCAGGCGCTTAGGCGCCGCCGCGAGCACATGCCCTTGAGCCGCGTCAGGCGCGTGCCTCAGAAGGAGTAAGACACGCCCAGCTGCAGCAGAGGCGTGAAACGCAGGTCGCGCATGGTGTCGTCCAGGCTCTGGTTGCCCAACTTGGTGGCCGATCGTGGGTTGAGTGCCATCAGGCCCAGATCGGCCGAGAGCCCCCAGCCGCCTTTGCTGGACAAGCCGGTGTAGCCCACGCCGAGGTAAGGCACGGTGGTGGAGGTGTCGGTGGAGGCATCGCCAAGGCCACCGGCCAGCGAGGTGCGGCGTTCGATGGACGCCGGGCTGCTCCAGAGCGAACCTCGTGCGCCCAGCATCAAGCCGCTGGTGGCGCGCAGGCCGCCGACGCTGCCCAGCCACGGGCGGCTGAGGTAGTAGTCGCCCATCAGGCTCAGGCTGTGGATGCGCAGCGGTTCAGAGTTGGTGTTGCTCGGATCGGCCTGCGACGGTGCGACGGTGCCGAAGCTCAGGCGGCCCTTCAGGCCCTCCCAGGCGGGGTGATCCAGCGGAATCTTCAAGCCCTCGCCTGAGCCGGCGTGCGCCAACGTGGCCACCAAGGCCAAGGTACCAACCAAGCAACGGACAACTTTGCGCATGGTGATCTCCGAGGGGGCCGGCCAGGCTGCGACGATCTGGCGGGGGATGTGAATGATGCTACGCCGCTTGCCGGGGGCTGTGTAGCTTCATCCTCTCTTTGGTGGATGGCTCATTCATGGGGTGTGCAGCAATACCGCAACACTTGATTTTTCACACCCTGCGCCCGCCCGTGCAACGCGGCGTTCCTGACAGATCGGGCCGCGTCGTGATCTCGCTGAAGCCTGCCGCGGCAAGCAAGCGGGCCACGGCAGGCGCTTGGTCGTGGCCATGTTCGAGCAACAGCCAGGCGCCTGCGTTCAGGTGCTGTCGTGCGCCAGCGATGATCTCGTGCATCGCATCCAGGCCATTTGTGCCGGATGTAAGTGCCTGCAATGGTTCATGCTGAAGTGCCGCAAGGTGAGCATCACCTTCGGCGATGTAAGGCGGATTGCTGACGATCATGTCGAAGCGCTGACCGGCAACGCCTTGCCACCAGTCGCTTTGCAGCAGCTGGATGTCGAGCTGCAGGCGCTCGGCATTGGCGCGCGCCACGGCCAAAGCTTCGTCGCTCGCATCCAGCGCGCTCACGCGGGCGTGCGGGCAAGTGTGTTTGAGCGCCAACGCGATGGCGCCGCTGCCGGTGCCCATGTCGAGCACGTGCGGGTGGCTTGTATCGCGCAGCAGCTCCAGTGCCCAGTCGACCAGGGTTTCGGTGTCGGGGCGTGGCACCAGCACCGCGGGTGACACCTGCAGCGTGAGGCCGTGGAATTCCTTTTCGCCCACCAGATAGGCCAGCGGTTCGCCACTGGCGCGCCGGGCGATGAGCGGGCTCAGGTGCTGCTGTTGGGTGGCGTCGAGCGCGACGTCGTCGTTGGCCAGCAGCCAGCTGCGCGACCGCCCGAGCACATGGCACAACAGCAGCTGCGCATCGAGCCGGTCCACGCCGGCACTGCGCGCTTGAGTCAACACCTCGGCCACCGTCTTCACGCGCCACGCCCTTCCAGCTCGGCCAGCTGCTCGGCGGCGCGCGCGGCTTGCAGCGCGGCCAGCACGTCGTCGAGATCGCCTTCCATGATGGCCAGCAGCTTGTAGAGCGTGAGGTTGATGCGGTGATCGGTCAGCCGGCCCTGCGGGAAGTTGTAGGTGCGGATGCGGTCGCTGCGGTCGCCGCTGCCGATCAGGCCCTTGCGCGTGGCGGCTTCCTTGGCGGCGCGTTCGCTGCTGTCTTTTTCGCGCAGGCGCGCGGCGAGCACGGCCAGGGCCTTGGCCTTGTTGCGGTGTTGCGAGCGGTCGTCCTGGCACTCGGCGACGATGCCGGTGGGCAGATGGGTCACACGGATCGCGCTGTCGGTCTTGTTCACGTGCTGGCCACCCGCGCCACTGGCGCGGAAGGTGTCGATGCGCAGCTCGGCCGGGTTGAGCTGGATCTCCTCGGCCTCATCCGGCTCGGGCATCACGGCCACGGTGCAGGCGCTGGTGTGAATGCGGCCTTGCGTTTCGGTGGTGGGCACACGCTGCACGCGATGGCCACCCGATTCGAACTTGAGGCGGGCGTAGACGTCGTCACCGACGATTCGCAACACCACCTCCTTGTAGCCGCCGAGGTCGGACATGCTCTCCGACATCACCTCGGTGCGCCAGCCCTGGCGTTCGGCGTGGCGCAGGTACATGCGCAGCAGGTCGGCGGCAAACAGCGCCGACTCGTCGCCGCCGGTGCCGGCGCGGATTTCGAGAAACGCGTTGCGACCGTCGTCGGGGTCGCGTGGCAGCAGGGCGGCTTGCAGCTCTCCGTGCAGGCGGGTGATGTCGGCTTCGGCGCTCGCGATTTCTTCTTGCGCCATCTCGGCCATGTCGGGCTCACCGAGCATGTCGCGTGCGGCGGCCAGGTCGCGCTCACGCTGTTCGTAGCGGCGAAAACGTTGCACCAGAGAGTCGACCTCGGCGTGCTCGCGCGTGAGGGCACGGTAGCGGTTCATGTCGCTGGCCACGGTCGGGTCGGCCAATGTCGCGTCGAGTTCGGCCAGCCGCATGGCGAGGCGCTCGAACTGTTGGCGAAGGGTGTCTTTCATGCGGGCTCCGGAAGGGGGAAGGTCGGAGCCGGGGTGCGGGCCACAAGGCCATTCACACAAACGCTCCGCCAGGAGGGCGGGGCGCTGCGTCGCTAATATTTGTTGCCGGGCTTGTCGTCTGACGGGTCGCGCGCGGTGCCGCGCAAGAACAGCCGCGACACCGTGTGCGCCAGCTGGGTGCGCTGCTCGCCATCGGCGGCATGTAGCTCGGCCAGCGTGCCGTGCAGCATTTTTTGCGTGAGGCCGCGCGACAAGACTTCGAGCACCACGTCGATGTTTTCACCCTTGGCCAGCAGCTTGCGGGCGCGGGCGATCTCTAAAGCGCGCCAGTCGTCGGCCTGCGCATTGAGCGCCTGTATCAAGGGCACCGAGCCACGCTGGCCCAGCCAGTGCACGAAGCTTTGCACGCCGCTTTCGATGATGGCCTCGGCCTGCTGCACCGCGGCCTGGCGTTTTTCGCCCGCGCTTTGCACCAGCGCCGACAGATCGTCGACGGTGTAGAGGTAGACGTCGGACAGGCGCGCAACTTCAGGCTCCACGTCGCGCGGCACGGCCAGGTCGACCATGAACATCGGGCGATGCTTGCGCGCCTTCAGCGCACGTTCCACGGCACCGAGCCCGATGATGGGCAGCGAGCTTGCGGTGCAAGAGATCACGATGTCGAACTCGCCCAGGCGCGCCGGCAGGTCGGCCAAGCGCAGCGCTTCGGCGCCGAAGCGGCTGGCCAGCTTTTCGCCGCGCTCCAGCGTGCGGTTGGCCACGGCCATGGCCTTGGGCTGGCGTGCGGCAAAGTGTGTGGCCACGAGTTCGATCATCTCGCCCGCGCCGACAAACAGCACCTTGGTGTCGTGCAGGTCTTCAAACAGTTGCGAAGCCAGGCGCACCGCGGCGGCGGCCATGCTGATCGAATGCGAGCCGATCTCGGTCGAGCTGCGCACGTCTTTGGCCACCGCAAACGAGCGCTGGAACATCTGGTGCAGCGTGGTGCCCAGGGTGCCGGCGGTGCTGGCTTCGCGCACCGCCTGCTTCATCTGACCGAGGATCTGCGGCTCGCCCAGCACCATCGAATCGAGCCCGCTCGCGACGCGGAAGGCATGCCGCGCGGCGGCGCCGCCTTCGAGCACATAGGCGTGGTGCATCAGCTGCTGGCTCGCCACACCGCCCACACCGGCCAGCCAGTCAACGGCTGGCGTGACCATGGCCGGATCGGCAGCGCAGTACAGCTCGGTGCGGTTGCAGGTGGACAGCAAGGCCACTTCGGGCTCACCCCCCTTGCGGTTCACTCGGGTGCGAAACTCCTGCAGGGTGGGCGCCAGTTGTTCGAGCGTGAATGCAAACCGGCCCCGCAAATCCAGCGGGGCCGTGGTGTGGTTCAGCCCGAGGGCAAAGACGCTCATTCACGGATTATAAAATTTAAGCCTTCCCCCTGGTTACCAGCTGTGTGGGGGCCTTTTCACGGAGCGTGACGCAATGGGCGTGTTGGATGGGCTGTGGCACCTGCTGAACTTCTTTGCGCCAGCGCTGGGTGTCGGGGTGATGGCGGCCTTCATGGCAAAGCTGCTGTGGTGGCGTGACCTCAAAAGCGTGTCGCCCTGGCGCATGGCAGCCTGGGCGGTGCTGGCCGCGTCGATCGCCTTGCTGGTCGGCCTGTTGTGGACGGGCCGTGACGGCAAGATGCTGACCTATGGCGCGATGGTGCTGGTGAGTGCCCTCGCGTTGTGGTGGGCCGGCTGGGGAACGCGGCGAGGCTGATCGTCGCGTGCTCAAGTTGCGCACCGTCGGCGCCGAAAACCAGGTGACCGAGGCCGTCGTACCGGGCCTGCCCCCATGAAGCTCGACGCCCTCACGCTTTTCTTCTCGATGTTCATCAACGTCACGTTGGTGTTCTGCGCCTTGGTGGTCGGGGTGCGCTGGAAAACCGGCTCGGGCATCCGCTTCTGGGTCGTGGCCTTGCTCCTGCAAGCGGTGGGATGGGCCGCTTTGATGGCGGCCTACCAGGGCTATCCGCGCGAGTTCGCCACCCTGGGCACGGCGGCGATGGTTTGCGGCTTCAGCTTTGTTCACCTGGCGGCCAAGGCCTACCTGCAGCAACCCTTCTCGCGCGCCTGGGTCGTTGGCATTCCCTTGGTGACGACGTTGCTGCACTGGCTGTTGTTCAGCAACTTTGCCGCCCGCATTGCCATCGTCAATGCGGCTTTGAGCTTGCAGATGCTGTGGTTGTCGTGGCTGCTGATGCGCCCGGGTGCCGTGGGCGGCTGGCGCTGGCGCTGGATGGCGGGGCTTGCGCTCGCGGCCTCGGGGGTGATGGTCGCGGGGCGGTTCATCCTGGTACTGGCCGCGCCTGAAAGCTACCCTCGCTTCGAGTCGGCGCACTGGATCAACATCGTCGGCTTGATCATCAGCAACGCCTGTCTGATGGTGGGCACGCTGGCCTTTCTGCTGGCGCATCGCGACGAGGCGGAGCGCGAGTTGCAGCGCCTGGCCACCACCGATGGGCTGACCGGTGTGCTCAACCGGCGCTGCTGGATGGAGCAGGGGCTGTCGCACTTCCAGCTCGCGCAACGCCATGGCCGCAGCCTGGTGGCGGTCATGCTCGACATCGACTTTTTCAAACGCATCAACGACACCCATGGTCACCAGACCGGTGACCGGGCGCTGGTGTTGTTTGCCCACGCGCTGCAGCAGCTTTTGCGTCAGCCCGATCTGGTGGGCCGTTATGGCGGAGAGGAGTTCTGTGTGCTGTTGCCGATGTCGGACGCTACGGCGGCGCAGACGGTCGACCAACGGCTGCGAGCCGCCATTCAGCGCGACGTGAACCCGTCGCTCGGCTTCGAGCTGACCTTCTGCGCGGGTGTGGCCAGCGTGCGCGAAGGCGATACCAGCCTGGACCAGGTCATCGCCCGTGCCGACCAGGCGCTCTATGCGGCCAAGCAGGGCGGGCGCAACCGACTCCAGATCGCCTGAGCGCGTTCAGACGGCGAGCAGTTCGCTGTCGCTCGTCATCACCTCGGCGCGCAGCGAGTGCGGGTAGGCCTGGGTGATGCGCACATCGATCATCTGGCCGATGAGGCGCGGGTGGCCCGCGAAGTTGACGATGCGGTTGCACTCGGTGCGGCCCATCAACTCGGTGACATCTTTGCGCGCGTTGCCTTCGACCAGAATTTTTTGAACCGTGCCCACGCGAGATTCACCGATGCGGCGCTGGTTGGCCTCGATCGTGGCCTGCAGGTGCTGCAGCCGCTGCAGCTTGAGCTCTTGGGGCGTGTCGTCTTGCAAAGCGGCGGCGGGTGTGCCGGGGCGCGGGCTGAAGACGAAGCTGAAGCTGCTGTCGAAGCCGATGTCGTTAATGAGCTTCATCATCTTGTTGAAGTCGTCTTCGGTCTCGCCGGGGAAACCGACGATGAAGTCGCTGGACAGGCTGATGTCGGGCCGCACCGCGCGCAGCTTGCGCACCGTGCTCTTGTATTCCATCGCGGTGTAGCCGCGCTTCATCGCCATGAGGATGCGGTCGCTGCCATGTTGCACCGGCAGGTGCAGGTGGTTCACCAGTTGCGGCACACGCGCGTAGACGTCGATCAGGCGCTGCGTGAACTCGTTCGGGTGGCTGGTGGTGTAGCGGATACGCGCGATGCCGGCGATCTGTGCGACATATTCGATCAGCAGCGCGAAGTCGGCGATCTCATCGGTGTCACCCATGGTGCCACGGTAGGCATTGACGTTCTGCCCGAGCAGGGTCACTTCTTTCACGCCTTGCTCGGCCAGGCCTGCCACTTCGGCCAGCACGTCGTCGAACGGGCGCGACACCTCTTCACCGCGCGTGTAGGGCACCACGCAGTAGCTGCAGTACTTGGAGCAGCCTTCCATGATCGACACGAAGGCGGTGGCGCCATCGACACGCGCTGGCGGCAGGTGGTCGAACTTCTCGATCTCGGGGAAGCTGATGTCCACCTGCGGGCGGCGCTCGTGCA
>JACMKJ010000165.1 GCA_014380155.1 Rhizobacter sp.
ACCACCGCGTCGCGCGCGCTCGCGCGCCAGGTCAAGCCGAGCGGCAGCGGGCTGTTGATCGACTTCCCGCGCGCCGCGCAAGACATCATCGAGGCCGACCCCGACGACCGCGTGTACTACATGGTGAGCACACCACCGGGTGAGTTCATCCTCGGCAACAGCCAGATGCCGCAACCACCGGCCGACATCACCGAGCCGCGCCTCGGCCAGCCGTATCTGTATGACGGCGTGGTGCGCGACAAGTCGATTGGCGCCAACAACGAACCACCGCGCGAAGTCAACGTGCGTGTGGTCGCGCTCTACCTCGCCTACGGCGAGCCCGGCAAGCCGCAACGCATGCTGGTGCAGGTGGCACGCAGCCGCGCCAGCCGCGAAGAGCTGGCCCGGCAGATCCTGATCGATACCGCCCTGCCCTTGTCGCTGCTGATCGTGTTGATGTCGGTGATCGTGTGGGGTGGCATCCGCGGGGGGCTGGCGCCGCTCGCGCGGCTGCGCAGCGTGGTGGAGAGCCGCGCCATCAACGACCTGGCGCCGATCCGCCTGGAGGCCGCGCCCGAAGAAGTGCGCAGCCTGGCGCTCGCCTTGAACACGCTGCTGGCCGAGGTACGCGACAACGTCAACGCACAAAAACGTTTCATCAGCGACGCCGCCCACCAGCTGCGCACGCCACTCGCCGGCCTGAAGAGTCAGACCGAGCTGGCGCTGGCCAGCGCCACCGTGCACGCCGACCCCGAGCTGCAAGCCCGGCTGCAACGTGTGCACGAAAGCGCCAACCGCAGCGCCCACCTGGTGAGCCAGCTGCTGGCGCTGGCGCGCGCCGAGCCCGAGGCAGCGTTGGCGCAATCACGCAGCCGCTTCGACCTGAAACGCCTTGCGCGAGAGGTGGCGGCCGAGCAGGTGCCACGCGCGCTGGCGGCGGGCATCGACCTCGGCAGTGACGAAAGAACCGACGACGACGATCCGGGCGAAGCGCCGATCTTCGTGCTGGGCAACGCGATGTTGATCCGTGAGGCGCTGGTCAACCTGGTGGATAACGCCATCCGCTACGCCGGGCGCGGCGCGAGCATCACGGTGAGCGCGCATGCACAAGGCCATGACGCGGTGGTCACGGTCGAAGACACCGGCCCCGGCGTGCCCGAGAGCGAACACGAGCACATCTTCCAGCGCTTCGTGCGCGCCACGAACGAGGGCAACGGCTGCGGCCTGGGGCTTGCGATCGTGAAAGAGATCGTCGAGCGCAGCAGCGGCAGTGTCACGCTGCAATCAGTGCAGCCGCAGGGGCTGCGCGTGACCGTGCGCTTTCCATTGGCCGGCTGACGTTGCGGCCACACGCCTGGGGTGGCACGAGCAGCTGAAAGCGCGTGTCGCCCCAGCCTTCGGCCACCCACTGGCTGCCCGATTCGAGCGCCAGCGTGTCGTCGGCGGTGAGCCAGATGTCTTCGGCCGGCGCCCGCTCGGTGCCCTTGCGGGTGAGCCACAAGCGGCCTTCGGTCACGTGCAGCTCGCGCACACCCGGGCCGATCTCGAGACGCATGGCCTCGCCCCCGTCGAGCGCCCACAGGGCGGCGGAGGAGTGTTGCTTTTGAGGCATCAGTAGGCTGTTCATGGGGTAGCTCCTTGGGCTGGTGTAGCTGGAGAATAGGGGGCAGCACCCAGCCCGTCCAATGAATTGCCGACACCGTATTAACGCGTTTTGCTCATGAATCCCATCCGCCGCCGCCCGCTCGCCGTGGGCCCGATCCGGGCCTTCGAGGCCGTTTCACGCCACCTGAGCTTTCGCGCTGCGGCCGACGAGCTGAGCCTCACGCAGTCGGCCATCAGCCGGCAGATCCAGGCGCTCGAAGAAGACATGGGCGCCACCCTGCTGCTGCGCGGCACGCGCAAGGTCGAGCTCACCGCCGAAGGTGCGATGTTTTTGCGCGCGCTCGCGCCCAGCCTGGCGCGCATCGACTCCAGCGTGCAGCAGGTGCGCCAGTCGCTCGGGCGCAAGGTGGTGAGCGTGAACACCTTTGCCTCGTTTGCGTCGTTGTGGCTGATCCCGCAGATGGAAGCGTTTCAGCGCGAGCACCCCGAGATGGACATCCGGGTCTCGGCCAGCGACGTGATCATCAGCACCAACGATCCCGAGTTCGACCTGATCCTGCGCTACACCAGCCGCGACAAGGTGCCGCCCCACGCGCAGCGCCTGTTCGGCGAGGTGATCACACCGGTGATCAGCCCCTGGCTGGCCGAGCAGATCAAGAACGGCCAGGCGCCGCCGCTGTCCAAACCCGAGCACCTGGCCCAGCACACGCTGACCGAAGAAGACGACTACCGCCCGACCGCCGAATTCCTGAGCTGGCGTCACTGGCTCGCGAAGCAGGGCGCGCCCGATGTGCAGCCACGCCGCTGGCTGTACCTCAACTTCACCTACCAGCAGGTGCAGAGTGCACTCGCCGGCCAGGGCGTGGCGCTGGCGCGGCTACCGCTGGTGGCCGAGCAGCTGGAGCGCGGCGACCTGCTCGAACCCTTCGGCCCGGGTGGCCGTGTGGCGACCCATCTGGCCTACTGGCTGATCACCCCCGCCGGCAGCCGCGCGCGCAAAGAAG
>JACMKJ010000166.1 GCA_014380155.1 Rhizobacter sp.
CAACGCGGCGCCCGCGTGGTCGTGGCCGAGGCCGGCGCGTTGGGTGGCACCTGCGTGAATGTGGGCTGCATTCCCAAGAAGCTCTACAGCTACGCTGCGCACTACGGCGAGATGTTCGAGCAGTCGCACGGTTTCGGCTGGAAGAGCGAGCAGCCCGTGTTCGACTGGGCCGTGCTCAAGCAGCGCCGAGCGGCCGAGATCAAGCGCCTGAACGGTGTCTACGAAGGCCTGCTGGGCGGTGCCGGCGTTCAGCTGCTGCGCGGCTGGGCGCGCCTGGTCGATGCGCACACCGTGGAGGTCGATTGCGAGGGCGGCGCGCAGCGCCTCACCGCCAAGACCATCTTGCTCGCCACGGGCGGCGCGCCCACGCCCGCCCTGGGCCCAGGCGCCGAGTGGGCGCTCAGCTCCGACGACATGTTCGATCTCTCGCCGTTTCCCAAGCGCCTGGTGGTGGTGGGGGCCGGCTACATCGCCTGCGAGTTCGCCTCCATCTTCCAGGGGCTGGGCGCGCAGGTGACGCAGCTGCACCGCGGCCCGCAGCTGCTGCGGGGCTTCGACAAGGAGGTGGCCAACTTCCTCATCGCCGAGATGCGCAAGAAGGGTGTGACGGTGCATTTGCAGACCACCATCAGCGCAGTCGAGAAGGTGGGCGATGTGCAGCGCATCACGCTGAGCGACGGCAGCGTGGTCGAGGCCGACGCCGTGCTGCACGCCACCGGCCGCCGGCCACGCAGCGACGGCATGGGCCTGGCCGAGCTCGGCATCACGCTCGACGCCGACGGCTCGGTGCCGGTCGACGATCACCTGCAGACGAAGATCCCCTCCATCTACGCATTGGGCGACCTGATCGGCCGCAAGGCGCTCACGCCGGTGGCGCTGGCCGAGGCCATGTACCTGGTCGACCAGCTGTTCGGCCGGGCCGAGGGAAAGCGCGTGCGCGAGCCGCTCGATTACAGCCTCGTGCCGACCGCCGTCTTCACCCACCCCAACATCGGCACCGTGGGCTTGAGCGAAGAGGCAGCGCACGAGAAGCACGGTCGGGTGCGTGTGTACCGCGCCGAGTTCAAGGCCTTGCAGCACACGCTCTCAGAGAGCACCGAACGCACGCTGATGAAGCTGCTGGTCGACGACGCAAGCGACCGCGTGGTCGGCATGCACATGGTGGGCGCCGATGCCGGCGAGGTGATCCAGGGCTTTGCGGTGGCGCTGCAGGGCGGACTGACCAAGGCGGTGTTCGACCGCACGCTGGGCATTCATCCTTCGGTCGCGGAAGAGTTCGTGACCATGCGCGATGCGTTGCGCGTCACACAAACAGAATCGGCCTGACCCAGAGGCCGACACGACGATCCCCATAACACCACGCGGCAGAAGGGCACTCGGGCAAGCGCGTTGAGTCGGAGCTGTATATTCATACAGTGGACACCAACCGCAAGCTCGCCATCCTCGCCGACGCCGCCAAGTACGACGCCTCGTGTGCCTCCAGCGGCACGACGAAGCGCGATTCGGTCGGCGGGCGGGGCATCGGCTCCACCGAAGGCGCCGGCATCTGCCACAGCTATGCGCCCGATGGGCGTTGCATCTCGCTGTTGAAGGTGCTGCTCACCAACTACTGTCTTTACGACTGCCTCTACTGCATCAACCGCGTGAGCAGCAACGTGGCCCGCGCACGTTTCACGGTCGACGAAGTGGTGCAGCTCACGCTCGATTTCTACCGCCGCAACTGCATCGAAGGCCTGTTCCTCAGCTCGGGGATCATCCGCGACGCCGACTACACCATGGAGCGGGTGGTCGAGGTGGCGCGCGTGCTGCGCGAAGAGCACGACTTTCGCGGCTACATCCACCTGAAGACCATCCCCGAAGCCAGCCCCGAGCTGCTCGCACGCGCCGGCCGCTACGCCGACCGCTTGAGCATCAACGTGGAGCTGCCCACTGCCGAAGGGCTGGAAGCGCTGGCCCCCGAGAAAGACGGCCAGGCCATCCGGCGCTCGATGGCGCGCCTGCGCATTCACATCGATGAAGCGCGCGACGCCGCCAAGCCGCAGGCCGCCGCCTC
>JACMKJ010000167.1 GCA_014380155.1 Rhizobacter sp.
ATTCGCGGGCAGAACGTGCAGGCCGCGGCCGGCATCGTGGGCGCCTCGCCCGGCCTCGCCGGTGTCGACATGCAGCTCTCGATCAACGCCCAAGGCCGCCTTCAGAACGAAGAAGAGTTCGGCGACATCATCGTCAAGACCGGTGCCGACGGCGCGGTGACACGCCTGCGCGACATCGCCCGCCTCGAGCTGGGCGCGGCCGACTATTCACTGCGCTCGCTGCTCGACAACAAGGACGCGGTGGCCGTGCCCATCTTTGCGGCACCCGGCTCCAACGCCATCGCCATCAGCAATGGCGTGCGCGACACCATGGCCGAGATCAAGAAGGCCATGCCCGAGGGCGTGGACTACGAGATCGTCTACGACCCCACGCAGTTCGTGCGCGCCTCCATCGAGTCGGTGGTGCACACGCTGCTGGAAGCCATTGCACTCGTCGTGCTGGTGGTGATCCTCTTCTTGCAGACCTGGCGCGCGTCGATCATCCCGCTGCTGGCGGTGCCGGTGGCAGTGGTGGGCACCTTCGCGGTGATGGGCGTGTTCGGCTTCTCGATCAACGCGCTGAGCCTGTTCGGCCTGGTGCTGGCCATCGGCATCGTGGTCGACGACGCGATCGTGGTGGTCGAAAACGTGGAGCGCAACATCGAAGCGGGCCTGAGCCCACGTGATGCGACCTACCAGGCCATGCGCGAGGTGTCGGGCCCGATCATCGCCATCGCCCTGGTGCTGGTGGCGGTGTTCGTGCCGCTGGCCTTCATCAGCGGGCTGACCGGGCAGTTCTACAAGCAGTTTGCGCTGACCATCGCCATCTCGACGGTGATCTCGGCCATCAACTCGCTGACACTTTCGCCCGCGCTCGCCGCCCTGCTGCTCAAGGGCCACGACGCACCCAAAGACGCGCTCACCCGCGGCATGGACCGTGTGCTCGGCGGCTTCTTTCGCGGCTTCAACCGGCTCTTCACACGCGGCGCCGCGAGCTACAGCGGCGGCGTCACGCGCGCCATCTCGCGCAAGGGCGTGATGATCGCGGTGTACCTGCTGCTCGCGGCGGCCACGGTGGGCCTGTTCAAGCTGGTGCCGAGCGGCTTCGTGCCGGCGCAAGACAAGCAGTACCTGATCGGCTTTGCGCAGCTGCCCGATGGCGCCACGCTCGACCGCACCGAAGAAGTGATCCGCCGCATGAACGAGATCGCGCTTGCGCAGCCCGGTGTGGAGCACGCGGTGGCCTTCCCTGGCTTGTCGATCAACGGCTTCACCAACAGCTCCAACTCAGGCATCGTGTTCACCACGCTCAAGCCGTTCGACGAGCGAACCGGCGCCGACCAGAGCGCAGGCGCCATCGCCGGCCAGCTGAACCAGAAATTCGGCGCCATTCAAGAGGCCTTCGTGGTGATGTTCCCGCCGCCACCCGTGCAGGGCCTCGGCACCACCGGCGGCTTCAAGTTGCAGCTCGAAGACCGCGGCTCGCACGGCATCAAGGGGCTCGACGACGCGCTCAAGGCCTTCATGGCCAAGGCCTACCAGGCGCCCGAACTGGCCGGCCTGTTCTCGAGCTACCAGGTCAACGTGCCGCAGCTGTATGCCGACATCGACCGCACCAAGGCGCGCCAGCTCGGCGTGCCGGTGACCGACATCTTCGACACCTTGCAGATCTACCTCGGCAGCCTGTACGCGAACGACTTCAACAAGTTCGGCCGCACCTACTCGGTCCGGGTGCAGGCCGATGCGGCCTACCGCGCGCGCGCCGAAGACATCGGCCTGCTGAAGGTGCGCTCCAACAGCGGCGAGATGGTGCCCTTGTCGGCACTGATGAAGGTCACGCCCACCTTTGGCCCCGAGCGTGCCATGCGCTACAACGGGTTTCTGTCTGCCGACATCAACGGCGGCGCGGCACCCGGCTACTCGTCGGGCCAGGCACAAGACGCGGTGAAGCGCATCGCCGCCGAGACGCTGCCGCCCGGCATAAGCTACGAGTGGACCGACCTCACCTACCAGGAAATCATTGCCGGCGATTCGGCGCTGTGGATCTTCGCCATCGCGATCCTGCTGGTGTTCCTGGTGCTGGCCGCGCAGTACGAGAGCCTCACGCTTCCGCTCGCCATCCTGCTCATCGTGCCGATGGGCCTGCTCGCCGCGATGACCGGCGTGTGGCTGACCAAAGGCGACAACAACGTCTTCACGCAGATCGGGTTGATGGTGCTGGTGGGCTTAAGTGCAAAAAACGCGATCCTGATCGTGGAGTTTGCGCGCGAGCTGGAGTTCGCCGGCCGCACGCCGATCCAGGCCGCCATCGAAGCCAGCCGCCTGCGCCTGCGCCCCATCCTGATGACTTCGATGGCTTTCGTGATGGGTGTGTTGCCGCTGGTGCTGGCCACCGGAGCCGGCGCCGAGATGCGCCAAGCCATGGGCGTGGCGGTGTTCACCGGAATGATCGGCGTCACCGCCTTCGGCATCTTTCTCACACCGGTGTTCTACGTGCTGCTGCGCCAGCTCGCCGGCAACCGGCCGCTCAAGCAGCACGGTGAGGTACCGGCGATCGCTTCGCACAGCAGCGGCAGCCACACGGTCAAGCCGCAGCCGGCCGCGCCCGTCAGCCGTCATGAATAAAGGAATCGACATGAACATCACTTTCAAACGCAGCATCGCTCCCTTGCTGGCCGCGATGGTGCTCGCCGGCTGCGCCAGCGCACCGTTCGAACCCACTGCAGCGCCTGCGGCGCCGGTGGCCTTCAAGTCCATCGACGGCCGCTGGGCTGCACTGGCACCCGCAGAGTCGCAGGCCCGAGGCGAGTGGTGGAAAGCCTTCGCCGACCCGCTGCTCGACGACCTGGTCACCCGCGCCGACCGCAACAACACCAGCATCCACCTGGCGGCGGCGCGCCTGGCCCAGGCCCGCGCACTGGTGCGCAGCACAAACGCCGATCGCCTGCCGCAGGTCGGCGTGGGCGCTTCGGCCACACGCCAGA
>JACMKJ010000168.1 GCA_014380155.1 Rhizobacter sp.
CGCCTTCGCCACCGGCCTCGACCACCCGCGCAACCTGATCGTGCTGCCAAATGGCGACGTGCTGGTGGCCGAGAGCAACGCACCCGCGAGGCCGGAAGACGATAAAGGCATCAAGGCCAAGATCGCCACCTGGGTGATGAAACGTGCCGGCGCAGTGACCAAGAGCGCCGACCGCATCACCCTGCTGCGCGACACCATCGGCGACGGCGTAGCCGACCAGCGCTCGGTGCTGCTCGAGGGCTTGCACTCGCCCTTCGGCATGGCGCTGGTGGGCGACAGCCTGTACGTGGCCAACTCCGATGCGGTGGTGCGCTTCCCCTACGTCACCGGTGACACCCGCATCACCGCGCCGGGCCGCGAGGTGGTGGCGCTGCCGGCCGGCACCATCAACCACCACTGGACGAAGAACATCATCGCCAGCCCCGATGGCCGCAAGCTCTATGTGACGGTCGGCTCCAACAGCAACGTGGGCGAGCGCGGCATGGAGGCCGAAGCCGGCCGCGCCGCGATCTGGGAGGTCGACCTGGCCAGCGGCACGCACCGCGTGTTTGCACACGGC
This sequence comes from Rhizobacter sp., assembly GCA_014380155.1. GTDB lineage: Bacteria > Pseudomonadota > Gammaproteobacteria > Burkholderiales > Burkholderiaceae_C > Rhizobacter. The sequence continues at coordinate 560 of JACMKJ010000168.1, forward strand.
CTGCGCAATCCCAATGGCCTGGCCTGGGAGCCGCGCAGCCAGGCGCTGTGGACGGTGGTCAACGAGCGCGACGAACTGGGCAGCGACCTGGTGCCCGATTACCTGAGTTCGGTGCGCGACGGTGGTTTCTACGGCTGGCCCTACAGCTACTACGGCACGCATGTGGACGAACGCGTGAAACCGCCGCGCCCCGACCTGGTGGCCCGCGCGATCGTGCCCGACTACGCGCTCGGGGCGCACACCGCCCCGCTCGGCCTGGCCTCGTCGGTGGGCGCCACGCTGCCGGCCGCGTTTGGATACGGCATGTTCGTCGGCCAGCACGGCTCCTGGAACCGTCGCCCGCACAGTGGCTACAAGGTGATCTTCGTGCCCTTCGAGAGTGGCCAGCCGATCGGCGCGCCGATCGATGTGTTGACCGGCTTCCTCAACGCAGACGGGCAAGCCCACGGCCGCCCGGTGGGCGTGGCGCTCGACAAGCAAGGCGCCTTGCTGGTGGCCGACGATGTAGGCAACGTGGTCTGGCGGGTGAGCAGCCAATGACGGGCAGGTTGTGGGCGTTGCTGCTCTTGCTGGCCTTGGGCGCTTGCAGCAGCCTGCCCACCGTTGAGCCTGACCAGGTGCGCGCCGCTGCACCGCCGGTGCAGCTGGAAAGCGCCCGCGGCACGCTGTCGGTGGCGCAAAGCCAGGCCGTGCTGGATCGGCTGGCCGGCAGCGGCCCCGACACCGCCATCTTCGATCGCCACCTGGCTGTCGAAGAATCGGTGGTCGGCAGCCCGCTCACCACCGGCAACCAGGTGACGCTGCTGGAAGACGGCCCGGCGACGTACCGCGCCATGTTTGCCGCGATCGAGGCCGCGCGCGACCACATCAACATGGAGACCTACATCATGGAGGCCGACGATGTGGGCCACGCCTTTGCGCAGGCCTTGATCGCCAAGCAGCGCCAGGGTGTGCAGGTGAACCTGATGTACGACAGCGTGGGCACGCTGGGCACGCCGGCCGACTTCTTCCAACGCATGGCCAACGCGGGCATCAAACTGCTCGAGTTCAACCCCGTCAACCCGGCGAAGGCACGCAAGGGCTGGGAGATCAACCAGCGCAACCACCGCAAGCTGTTGATCGTCGACGGCCACACGGCGTTTCTGGGCGGCATCAACATCAGCAACGTCTACTCGGGCGGCTCCAGCAGGTCGGGCAAGCGCGCCCGGCCCAGCGGCGAGCTGGCCTGGCGCGACACCGACGTGCGGCTGCAAGGCCCGGTGGTGGCCGAGCTGCAAAAGCTCTTCCTCTCGTCGTGGGCCTTGCAGAAAGGCGAGACGCTGCCGGAGCGGGCCTATTTCCCGCCGCCGCAAGCGAGCGGCCGGCAGGTGGTGCGCGCCATCGGCAGCTCGCCCGACGACGCGCACAGCCTGATCTACGTGACGCTGATCTCGGCCATCGCCAGCGCCGAGACCAGCGTGCTCATTACCAATGCCTATTTCGCGCCTGATCCGCAACTGCTCGCCGTGCTGGAGGCTGCGGCCGGGCGGGGTGTCGACGTGAAGCTGATCCTGCCCAGCCAGACCGATTCGTGGCTGGTGTTCCACGCCGGGCGGGCCTACTACGACCGGTTGCTGCGCGCCGGCGTGCGCATCTTCGAGCGGCGCGGCGTGATCCTGCACGCCAAGAGCGTGCTGATCGACGGCGTGTGGGCCACGGTCGGTTCGACCAACCTCGACTGGCGCAGCTTCCTGCACAACCACGAGCTCAACGCGGTGGTGCTGGGCTCTGAGTTCGGCGCCCAGATGCAGGCCATGTTCGACAAAGACCTGGCTGGCTCCGACGAGGTCAACCTGAAGCAGTGGAAGCGTCGCGCGCTCGACCTGCGCATCAAGGAATTGTTCGGTCGGGTGTGGGAGTACTGGCTGTGAAGCGTCATCACACCTCGCTGGCCGAATACCCACAGAGTGTGGGCCGGCGTACAGACGGCGGTGCAGCCGCGGCTCACAGTGAAGCCATGGATACACCGCAGAGATCACGCATCCTCCTGTCCAACGATGGGGCGACCCAGCATGTGTCACCCGATGCCGAAGGCCTTGGGTTTGCCCCCTTGGGCGGCCCGATGGGCTCGGGCGAAACCGTGCCGATCGAAGACTGGGTGGACCTGGTGGGTGCCATCGAGGCCAGGTTGCGCGACAGCGTGAGCGATCAGACGGCCGGCGAACACCAGCTGGAGTTGCCGGCCGGCGCAGACCGGGTGCGCGCCAGCGTGCTCGAGTGTGTGGCCGCGCTCGGCCAGCTGCATGCCACGCTGCAGGCCGAGCTGGCCCGCCGCTACTCGCTGGAGTTGCAGGTGTTCGACGCCCAGACGGCGTTGGCCCAGGCGCGCTCCGAGCTGGCCGGCACCCGTGCGGGCGAGCAGAAGGCTCGCCACGAGGCCTTGCACGACGCGCTCACCTCGTTGCCCAACCGCAGCTTTTTTCAAGAGCGCCTCGACGGCACGCTCGCTGCCACGCCACCGCTGCGCCAGGCCTTTGCCGTGCTGTACCTTGACCTCGATGGCTTCAAGGCCATCAACGACGCGCACGGGCATGGCATTGGCGACCAGTTGCTCGGCATCGTGGCGGCGCGCCTGAAGCGCGCCATCCGGTCCGAAGACATGGTGAGCCGATTGGGCGGTGATGAGTTTGCCTGCCTGGTGATCGGCCTGGCGAGCAACGTGCAGCTGTGCCGGCTGGCGGCGCATCTGTTCGACGTGGTGTCGGCGCCGGTGCGCATTGGCGAGTTGCGGCTCGCGGTGCGACCAAGCATCGGCATTGCGATGTGCCCGGACGACGCGGTGACGGCAGACACGCTGATCAGCAAGGCCGACGCCGCGATGTACCACGCCAAGCGCGAGCAGCTCGGCTATGCCTTTTCGGCTCAGTGCAAAGGGGCTTGAGCGTCTGGCGTCACCGGGGCGGTTCGGACGGTGGCGGCAGATGGAGCGGACTCCGGGGCCGGTTGATCCTTCTTTTGCGTGAGCGATGACAGCATGGTCAGCCACGACTCGAGCGGTACCGCCGCCATGGCTTTGGACAGCAGCTGCGGCAACAAGCCCACCAGCAAGGCAGGTTTGAGGAAGCCACGCCAGGGTTTGGCCCAGACCACCAACCCGCCCAGGACCAAAGCACCGAACACCAAGGCGATCGGATGGCGCTGGGCGACAGGGCGGATCAGGGTGTTGGCGGCGTCCGCGGCCACCACGCCCGCCACATGCATGGGGTGACTGGACCACCAGTTGCGCAGCGCGTCGAGCACTGGGCCGGCACTGTCCTTGGCGCCCGCCGGTTCGGGATCGGGTTTCATCGACAGGCGCATTCGCTCTCGTGAGGCAGCCAAGCGAGCGACGGCTGGCGAGCGCAGTTCGGCGCTCACGATGCACCCACTTCGCGCAGCATCGCCACATCGGCCTTGACCTGCTGGCGCATGGCACCGAACAGCCCGGTGTTGGTTTGTGAGCGAGCCGCCAGCGCACAGGCGGCAGCCGCGAGCAGTGGCAACAGAGGTGCTGCGATCAGCGCCCAGGGCGCCTGGATGTCTGCGGGCGGGATCACCGCCCACAGCATCAAGGCCACACCCGCCAGCACCACCCCCACGCCGAGCCCGCACAACGCCACGGCGCCGAGCAAGGCTTGCCGCTTCCACGCGGCCGAAGCGGCGCTGAGTTCTTCACCGAACAGGTCGGCGTAGGCCTCGGCATGCTCGGCGAGCAGTTGTGGCTGGTTGGTGACGAGGCGCAGGAGGGGGTGCATCACAGCTCGCTGGTGTGAATCAAACGCGGTCGCGTGAACGGCTGATCAGGCTCACCAGCGCCATCAGCGCAGCACCCGTGGCGGCGGCAATCAGCACGGCCTTGATCGGGTCGTTCTTGATGTAGCCGGCGGTGGTGTCGGTGGCGTGAAGCGCCGTGTTGCGCAGCTGTTGCGAACCGGTGCGCACGGCTTCCACACCGCGGTGGGCCAGGGCGCTGGCTTGCTCGGTCGCGCGGTCGAGCAGGGGCGACACGTGCCTGCGAGCGTCTTGCACGCCGTTGGCCAGGCTGTCGAGCGCCTTGTTGGTGACCTGTTGGGTCGACTTGATGGCATCGTCAGCCGTTTGTGCGGCCTGGTCGGCGATGTTGCTGGGCTGGTCGTACGGATTCTTGGTTTGCATGATGGTTCCTTCGGGTGAGGTGGGTGGAGTGAGGTGACGTCAGCCCTTGCGGATCACGCCAAAGAGAAAGCTCGCGATCGCCAGCACGGCAAACACGATGAACAGAATCTTGGCGATGCCCACGGCACCGGCGGCAATACCGCCAAAGCCGAACAAGGCGGCAATCAAGGCGATGACGAAGAAAACAACGGCGTAATGCAGCATGTCGGGCTCCTGGTTGGGTTGCGTTTTGGTGAATCCAGTGTCGAGGCAGAGGCCCGTGCTGGCGATAGGCCACACTGCCAGCGTGTTGACGGACGAGCGAGCGGGCCCGTGTAGGAGGCCGCTGACAAGCGGCAACAGGTGCCTCTATTCGGCCGGCATCACCGCCGACTCGGGCAGGCTCACGCGGATCTGCGTGCCTTGCCCCGGCGCCGAGGTGAGGTGGAACCTGCCGCCTTCGGCCTCGACGCGGTAACGCATGCCCACCAGGCCGTAGGCCGAACGCGGCTGCACGCTGGCGTCGAAGCCCACGCCGTCGTCGCGCACCGTGATCTCGATCCGGTCGCCTTTTTGCAGCAAGCTGATCCACACATTCTTGGCGTTCGCGTACTTGATGATGTTGGTGATCGACTCCTGCACCAGGCGGTAGACCACCAGCTCGGCGTCGGGCTGGAGCCTCACCGGTTGCAGGTCGCATTGCGCCTTGATGCCGGAGTTGCTGCCGAAGTCGCGCGCCAGGATTTCGAGAGTTGCCACCAGGCCGAGGTTGCTCAAGGTCGACGGCCGCAGATCTTCGATGATGCGGCGGCCGAGCGCAATGCTGCTGTTGAGCGTGTCGACCAGGTGGGCCAGGCGCTCCAGCGCCTCGGGCGCGGTGCCGGCCAGGCGCGATCGGATGCGCGCGGCGTCGAGCTTGGCCGACGTGAGCAGGGCGCCCA
>JACMKJ010000169.1 GCA_014380155.1 Rhizobacter sp.
ACTACCCCACACGCTTTGACTGCCGCGAGACGCAGGCTGCGCTCAAGGGCACCGGCATCTCGTGCCCCAAGCTGCCCGACTACGCGTGGCGCCTGTGGGACTACTGGGAGCGCAACCTCGACCCGGCGCTGCTGATCGACCGCAGCCTGCGTGGCACGGTGTCCGGCAAGGTGGTGCTGGTGACCGGCGGCTCCTCGGGCATCGGCCTGGCGGCGGCGATCAAGTTTGCCGAAGCGGGCGCCATCACCGTGATCTGCGCGCGCGACGAAGCCAAGCTGGCCGAAGCCAAGAAAGAGATCCTGGCCGCCGCGGGCAAAGACGCGAAGGTCGAGACCTTCTCGGCCGACATTGCCGACGAAGCCAGTTGCAAGGCCCTCATCGACTGGCTGACCGACACCTACGGTGGGGTCGATTTCCTCATCAACAACGCAGGCCGCTCGATCCGCCGCGCCATCGAGAGCAGCTACGACCGCTTCCACGATTTCGAGCGCACCATGCAGCTCAACTACTTCGGCTGCCTGCGTGTCACCATGGGCTTGCTGCCGGGCATGGTGGCCAAACGCAAGGGCCACATCGTCAACATCAGCTCGATCGGCGTGCTGACCAACGCGCCACGCTTCTCGGCGTATGTGGCCAGCAAGGCCGCGCTCGACGCCTGGACGCGCTGCGCGTCAAGCGAATACGCCGACACCGGCATCACCTTCACCACCATCAACATGCCGCTGGTGCGCACGCCGATGATCGCGCCGACGCAGATCTACAAGAACGTGCCGACGCTCGCGCCCGAAGAGGCGGCCGACATGATCGCCGAGGCCTGCGTCTACAAACCGGTGCGCATCGCCACGCGCCTGGGTATCTCGGGCGAGGTGCTGCATGCGCTGTTGCCACGCGTGGCTCAGATCGTGATGAACACCAGCTTCCGCATGTTCCCCGACAGCTCGGCGGCCAAGGGCGACAAGGCGGCCAAGCCCATGCTGTCACCGGAAGCCATGGCCTTGCAGCAGATGATGCGGGGCATTCATTTCTAGAAGATGGCCTGAGGGCGACAATGCCGCATGCGCATTGAAGACATCCGCCAGCGCCTGCGCGCCGCTGGCGCCAAGCCCATCCACGAGCAGCGTGTGCTGCGCCTCTGGGCGCAGGCGTTGCCGCAAGACAGCGGGCGGCGGCAACCGAAAGACTTTTTGCCGCTGAGCGTGCGCGAGGTCTTGCCGGCGCTCATGGACGACCTGCGCGGCCTGGTTCAACTGCGCTCCGAACACCCCGGCGAAGACGGCTCGGCCCGCCTGCTGGTGGGGCTCGCCGACGGCCAGACGGTCGAGAGCGTGCTGCTGCCGCGCGACGGGCTTTGCGTGTCGTCCCAAGTGGGTTGTGCCGTGGGCTGCGTCTTCTGCATGACCGGCCGCGACGGCCTCTTGCGCCAGGTGGGCAGCGCCGAGATCGTGGCCCAGGTGGTGCTGGCGCGTGCTCGCCGTGTGGTGAAGAAAGTCGTTTTCATGGGCATGGGCGAGCCGGCCCACAACCTCGACAACGTGATGGAAGCCATCGAGTTGCTGGGCACGGCCGGTGGCATCGGCCACAAGAGCCTGGTGTTCTCCACGGTGGGAGACCCGCGTGTCTTCGAGCGCTTGCCGCAAGGGGTGGTGAAACCCGCGCTGGCGCTCTCGCTGCACACCACCAAGACCGAGCTGCGGGCGCAGCTGTTGCCGCGCGCACCGCGCATCACCCCGGCCGAGCTGGTGGAAGAGGGCGAGCGTTACGCCCGCACCACCGGCTACCCGGTGCAGTACCAGTGGACGCTGCTCGAAGGCATCAACGACAACGACGACGAGCTGGATGGCATCGTCAAGCTGTTGCGCGGCAAGTACGCGGTGATGAACATGATCCCGTACAACAGCAACGAGGGCATGGACTTCCAGCGCCCTTCTTGGGAGCGCGCCGCCGAGATCGCCCGCTCGCTGCACCGGCGCGGCGTGCTGACCAAGCTGCGCCATTCGGCAGGGCAGGACGTGGAGGGCGGCTGCGGGCAGCTTCGTGCGCGTGCAGGCGACACAAGTGCTGCCGCGAGCAGGCCCATCACGCTGGTCAGAAAACCAGTCACCCCGCTCGCGCCAAGCCCAACACCTAGGTGACAGCGGCGGGGTGAGCCGATTCCTATACTGGTTGTTTCACCGAGGAGACAACCATGAGCAACACCACCGCATTGCAACTGCGCTCGCTGGTCAAGAAGACCGGCGAACTCGAACTCTCGCTGGCCAGCGTGCCGATCCCCGAGCCCGGCCCCGACGAGGTGCTGGTGCGCATCGAAGCCTCGCCGCTCAACCCCTCTGACCTGGCCCTGCTGTTTGGCGGCGCCGACATGACGGCCGCCAAGGTCTCGGGCACCGCTGCCAGCCCGGTCGTCACCGCGCCCATTCCCGAGCGCATGATCCGCGCGATGACCGCACGCATGGATGAGTCCATGCCCGTCGGCAACGAAGGTGCGGGCGTGGTCGTCAAGGCCGGCTCCTCTGAAGCGGCGCAAGCGCTGATGGGCAAGACGGTGGCGATTCTGGGTGGCGCGATGTACGCCCAATACCGCGCCATCAAGGCGGTGCAATGCCTGGTGCTGCCGGCTGGCACCACGCCGGCCGAGGGTGCCTCGTGTTTTGTGAACCCGCTCACCTCGCTGAGCATGGTCGAGGTGATGAAGCGCGAAGGCCACAAGGCCCTGGTGCACACCGCGGCCGCCTCCAACCTGGGGCAGATGCTCAACAAGATCTGCATTCAAGACGGCGTGGCGCTGGTCAACATCGTGCGCAAGCCCGAGCAGGCCGAGATCTTGCGCAAGATCGGCGCCACGTACATCTGCGACTCCAGCCTGCCCAGCTTCATGCAAGACCTGACGCAGGCGTTGGTGGAAACCGGTGCCACGCTCGCCTTCGACGCCACCGGCGGCGGCAAGCTGGCCAGCCAGATCCTCACCTGCATGGAAGCCGCGGCCAACCTCACGGCCAAGGAATACAGCCGCTACGGCTCGACGGTGCACAAGCAGGTCTACATCTACGGCGGCCTCGACCGGGGCACGACCGAACTCGCGCGCAGCTACGGCATGGCCTGGAGCGTGGGCGGCTGGCTGCTCACGCCTTTCCTGCAGAAGATCGGCTTTGCCGAAGCGCAAAAGCTGCGTGAGCGTGTGGCCTCGCAACTCAAGACCACCTTCGCCAGCCACTACACCAAGGAGGTGTCGCTGGCCGAAGCCTTGTCACTCGACGCCATCAGTGTCTACGCCAAGCAAGCCACTGGTGAAAAAGTGCTGATCAACCCCAACAAGGGGCTGTGACCCAAGAGCGGATCAGCGCGGCTTGAGCCAGTGCGTGAGGACGGCTTCGGTGGGGATGTACAGGCGCAGCTTGACGCCCTTGCCGAGCCGCTCTTCGCCGGCCATCTCACCATCGTCGATGCCGCGAGGGTTGTAGCCCAGCGCCAGCACGAGCCTGCGGTTCATGCGCACGCTCAGCTCGGCGCCGTAGCCGGTTTGTGCCGGCAGGTGGCTGTCTGAGAGCCGCGCCGCGTGCACGCTCAGCCGCCAACGCTCGGCGATCTGGTGAATGGGGCGCACCATGCCGAGCGTGGTAGTGCGCACTTCACCGGCATTGAAGGCCAGGTCGCGGTCGTAGCGCCGCGCAGCGCGCAGCAGCCAGTCGCTTTTTTCGCTCAGCTGCCAGTTGATCTCACCGGCGCCGATGTGGGCGCGGCGGTCGGCCACACCGGGCTGCACCACGCCATCGGGGATCGCGTTGCGGGCCAGCCCGGTGTAGCGCCAGAAGGTGCTCAAGCGGCGTTCCTCGGGCTCTTGCCAGCCCCAGCCGAGCGTCAGCGAGCCGGAGTTGACCGATACCTCGTCGGGTTGTTCGTTGGGCTGCACACCAGTGGCGCTGACGCGGGTGAGGAAGAGGCTGTTTTGTGTCAGCCGCTGGGTGTAGTCGACGGCGGCGAAGGCGCTGTTGCGGATGGGTGTGCGCACCGTCTGCAGCTCGGTCGACAGCACCCGCTGCGGGAACGCGTTGTGCGTCACCCGCAGGTCGACGGTGTTGGACTTGACCGCGTTCTCGCCACCGATCGGAATGCCCGATTCGAGCAGCGTCTGTGCGCTCCACTGCGGCGCCAACTGGGCGGTGTGCCGCCAGCCCAGCACCAGCAGCGCGTCGCGGTCGTCGACCAGACTTTCGTGGCGGATCTGCGCGTACACCAGGCCGTCGGGCGATCCCTCGGGCACCTCGGCACCGATCACGCGCTTGTAGGTGGTGCGCTCTTCGACGCCGGCCGATGACAGCAGGCCGAGCTGCGTGGCCTCGCGCCAGTAGACGCGTGAGCCGCTCCATTGGCTGCCGGGGCGGTAGTCGGCTCCAAATTCGGTGCGCGCCGCGGCCAGGCGTTCGTCACCGGGGGCCATCTCGGGCTTGATGGCGCGCTGGTGTTGAGCTGCGAAGGTGAGGCCGGGCAAGGCTTCCCATTGCGTTTGCACACCGGCAAAGTTGGCACGGGGGTTCGGGTCGTTCCAGTCTTCGCGCAGCTCGGTGTCTTCGAGTCGGGCATGGCGGACAAAGCCCTCCACCCAGAGCTCGTAGCTGCCGAAGCGCAGGCCGGTCTGGGCATCGGTGCGGGCCACGCCGACGATGTCATCGTTGAGCCGGCGGCCCTGCGTGTGAATCGACCAACCCGGCGCCAGCGTGGTGACGAGCGAGCCGCCGTTTTCGCGCCCGCTGCCGTCGACCTGGTTGTAGAAGCGCCATTGCGAGCGGCGGCCGTCGTGCAAGATTTCCCAGGTGCGGGCCGGCTGGCCGGCGGCCGGGATGCCGACACCGGCGTAGTCGAGCCGACCGGTCTGGCGTTCGTCGAGAGCGAGCGTCCAGCGTTTGCCCAGGTCCACCGTCTTGCGCTTGCCGAACACGCGGTAGCGGCGCTCGGGGTCGGGGCCCAGCGCGTCGATCAGCAACTCGTCGAGAAACTCCTGCCAGGAATCGAGCGTGGTCTCGATGCGGGTGGAGAGGTCGGGTTGTGGCGGGTCGATCAGGGTTTCGTCGTTCGCTGCCGTCGGCGCAGAGGCGGCTTCCGAAGGCGGTGCCACGACGGCGGCAGGCTGCGCCATCACGCTCGCGCAGGCGGCCAGCCACAGCGCGCCGCAGAGCAACAAACGGGCATGACGAGTTGGGCACATGAGGGATGAGTGTCGCAGCCCACGGCCGCGGCATCTGTAGGAGGACGGCGCATCACGATGACCGACCCCTACAATTTGCGCATACAACTTTGTCGGACGCCGCCACCATGACCACCGAGCCCCCTTCTGGCCTCCCCACCCACACTGCCGAGTTGGCCAACATCGCGCCGCGCGACAAGGCCGAGATCCTGGCGCAGGCGCTGCCCTACATCCGCAAGTTCCACGGCAAGACCATCGTCATCAAGTACGGCGGCAACGCGATGACCGACCCGGCGCTGCAGCAAGACTTTGCCGAAGACGTGGTCCTGCTCAAGCTGGTGGGCATGAACCCGGTGGTGGTACACGGCGGTGGCCCGCAGATCGAAGACGCGCTGGCCAAGATCGGCAAGAAGGGCACTTTCATCCAGGGCATGCGCGTGACCGACGCGCAGACCATGGAAGTGGTGGAGTGGGTGCTGGGTGGCGAGGTGCAGCAGGACATCGTGGGCCTGATCAACCAGGCCGGCGGCAAGGCGGTGGGCCTGACCGGACGCGACGGCGGCATGATCCGTGCGCAAAAGCTGCGCATGCTGGACAAGGACGACCCGGACAAGGAACACGACATCGGCCAGGTCGGCGACATCGTG
>JACMKJ010000170.1 GCA_014380155.1 Rhizobacter sp.
GAGTCATGTCAGGCCCCCCGGCGCTGCTCGCCTGCCCCCCGAGGGGGCCGAGCCCGCCTTGCGGCGGCCCGGCGCCGGGCTCGCGCGATCTTTGGGCGTGTGCATGCTTTCGATTGTCGAGCTCAGTTGTCCAGCATCTTCATGGCGTGGACCATGCTCTTGCGCATGCGCGTGAACGATTCCGCCAAAGTCGCGATCTCGTCTTTCGAGTTGACGGCGAACTCGGGCGCATCGAGCTCACCCAGGCTCACCCGGTCAGACAGTTGCGACAGCTTGCTCACGGGCTGGATGACGAGCTTCCACAGCATCAGGTTGAGCGACAGGCCGATCAGCAAAAACACACCCGCCAGCAAGCCCATCACCACGCCGAAGGCACGGTCGGCACGAGCGAGCGGCACCGACATCGGCACCGACACCACCTGCGCGCCCAGCACCTCGTTCAGGTTCCAGCCGAAGCCATTGGCCGGGCCGTACTTTTCAACCAGCGGCTTCGGCGCCGCCTCGACTGTGCTGTGGCAGCGCAGGCAGGCCGGGTTGGTCACCTTGATCGGGCGGGCGATGTAGGTGACCGGGCCCGAGGGTGTCATGCGCTCGCCGATGAACTCGGCGCGCTCGGGCGACTGCTTGAACTGCTGGATCACGTCTTCTTCCCAGTCTTGCGCGCGGTCGCGCGGGTTGGTGGGGTTGAGCATGGCCGGCTTGTAGGCGTATTCGGGGTGGTTCTTGCGCAGTGCGTTGAGCACCTCGGAGGCCGAATACGCCGGCACCGACTGCGGCAAGAAGGTGTAGGTCATCTGCGTTTCGAGCAGCGGCGCCACCTGGGTCGAGGTGTAGGTGCTGACGGCCATGGCGCTTTCCATCAGCAGGCGGGCGCGGTCGAGCACTTCTTCGTGCGCGCCTTCTTGCAGCAGCTTGCGTGCGACGTAGCTCGAGGCCCCCAGGCCGAGCGCAAACACCACCAGGAACACGAGGTTGAACTTGACGAGCAGTTTCATGGTGATTCTTTTGGAATGGGCAAGAAGTGTGGAGACCGATCAGGGCTTCGCACTGTAGGCGGGCGCTGCGCTGGCCGCCGGCTTGGGCAGGTACTTTTCGGGGAAGACGATGCGGTCCCACTCGGGGTGCGCGCGCATGTTGGCAGCCAGCGCGTCGCGGAAGGCCGGGTTCTGCGCCAGCGCCTTCCAGCGCGCGACGAAGGCAGGGCGCAGGCCGTCGGCGTCGATCCAGGCCTCGACCTCGGCGAACGAGATCTCGCCCAGCGCCTTGGGCTCGACGTCGCGACCCTTGAACAGTGGGGCCCGGGCGGGCAGCGTGTCGAGAAAGGCGCGTGGCAGCCGCTGGATGAAGGCCGGCGTGGGCCGGGGTGTGACGGTGGCCTTGGCCTCGCCGGCACGGGCGAAGAACTCGCCGCTCTTGAGGGCGAAGTTGCCAGCCGGCTTGCCACCGATGCGCTCACGCAGCACCACCTCACCCGCCTCTGCAAAGGCAAACGCCTCATTGCCCTGCACGACGAACACCGCGCTGCGCGCCACGATGCTCACGTCGAAGGCGGCTGACGACAAGGTGGTGGCCGCGGGCACCGGTGGCTTGGGCGAGCTGAGCTTGGCCACACCGCGCAGCAGGTGAAGGCGCGCCACGAACTTGGCCCGGTCTCCGCTCAGCTTGGGGGCCAGCAGAGTGCGCGACTCGGGGCCCAGGTCGAGGATCACGCCGTCGTTGAATTCAATGCGCACCAGTCGGCCCTTGGCCGTGGTTTCGACAATGTCGTCTGCGCCCAGGCGCACCCCCTCGGTGAGCTGCAGCCGGGTGGCGCCACGGATCAGCAGCACCTCACCGTCGACGATGGTGGCCGTGGCCAGGGGGGTAGCGGCCCACACCCCGTGGGGGCATGCCAAGACGCACAGCCAAAGCACACATTTCCAGACGACGGGCTTCATTTTTTTTAGGGGAGTGGACCGCAGCGAGCCGAGGGTGAAGCATAGCGGCATGACCATGCAAATCACCCTGTAAGAAGCACCTGGGTGTGACGGAAACAGGCCCTAAAAGGTGCGACGGAAGTCACACAAATGCGTGCCGCATCGGCACGGCGCCGTTCGATGGTGGAACGGCTACAAATCTCCGGCCGCCGGCCGGGCGCTGTGAAGCTTGTGGATGGTGATCTTGCGCACCTCGGCCTTGCTGGCCTCGATGTGGGTGCGCAGCATCAGCTTGGCGGGGTCGGCACGGCGCGCCAGGATGGCGCGCAGGATCTTGGCGTGCTCGTCGTAGGTGGCGGTGATGCGCGGCGGCTGGGTGAAGTCGAGCCGGCGCACGATGCGGATGCCGTCGGTCACGTCGGCGTGTACCCGTGCCATCTGCAGGTTGCCGGCGGCGCTCACCAGCGTGGCGTGAAAGGCTTCGTCGAGCGCGGCCACTTCGGTGGTGTCGGTCTTGCGCTCTTTTTCCGGCGCGAGCCACACGGCCTTGAGCAGGCCCAGGTCGGGCATGGGCACCATGGCGCACAGGCGGTCGACGGCGGTGCACTCCAGCACCACGCGCAGGTCGTACAACTCTTCGAGCTTGCGAAAGTCGAACGGCGCCACGCTCCAGCCGCTGCGGTAGGCGACCTTCACATAACCTTCGAGCTCGAGGCGGAACAAAGCTTCACGTACCGGCGTGCGTGACATGCCCAGGCGCTCGGCCATGTCGGTCTCGGTGAAGCCATCACCGGGCAGCAAAACGAAGTCGAAGATGGCGGCCTTGAGGCGGCGGTAGGCGATCTCGGAGCGCGTGAGGTCGCGCGGGTTGGGTGGCGCTGTGGCGGTCTTCTGGGCCGGTGGGGCTTTCATGCCAACAAGCTTACATGCGCCGATACCACGCGCCAGCCTTCGGGGGTCTTCATCCAGGTCTGGCTCTGGCGGCCGGGTTTGGCGCCGCCTTCGCGCTGGAACTCGCAGTGGGCGGTGGCGAAGCTGTCGCCGTAGGTGGTGATCTGTGTGCGCAGGAGCGTGCGCGCGAGGCCGGTGGCGGGGCGGGCCGCGCGAAAGGCCTGGATCGCGTCGAAGCCGTAGAGGTTTTCGCCCACGCCGTAGCGCAGGGTGTGCGGGCTGCGCCAGAACAACTCGTCGAGCACGGCCACCTTGTTGTTGACGAGCGCGTCTTCGTAGCGCGCGAACGCGGCGGTGACTTCGGCGATCACCGCGGGGATGTTGATCTCCATCTCAGATGCCTGCCACCGGCGAACACGCCACGCCGCTCGCTTCGAGCGCGCGCGCCACCCGCAGCGCCAGGTCTTCGCGCCACGGCGCGGCGATCACCTGTACACCCAGCGGCAAGGCGTTGCGGCCCTCGGGCCACAAGGGGGCCGCGACCACGGGGCAGCCGGCGAACGAAATCGGCTGCGTCAGCAAACCCATCGACGGCCGCGCCGGCACGGCGGTGCCGTTCAGATCGAAGGTCTCGGCGCCGATCGGCGTGGCCTGCACCGGCGTGGCGGGGGCGAGCAGCACGTCCCACTCCTTGAACAAGGCCTGTACCTTGTCGCGGTAGGCGCGGCGAAAACGTTGCGCGCGCACGTACCAGTCGACCGGCTGCAAGGCGCCGGCGATGAACCGGTCGACCGACAGCGGCTCGAACTCGGCCGCGCGCTCGCGCAGCAGCGGCAGGTGCAACGAGCCGCCTTCGCTGGCGGTGGTGACAAACGCCGCCACGCGGGCCAGCGCGGCGTCGGGCCAGGTCACGCCTCGTTGGGCGTTCAGCACGTTGGCGGCCATGTCCAGCGCCTTGCGCGCGGCCGGGCCGGCCTGCTCTTCAAAGTAGCCGTTCAACACGCCGATGCGCAGGCCGGCGAGGCTGTGGTCGATCTGCTCCAGCGTGGGTTGCACCCGCAGTGCGTGGCAGCCGGGGTCGAGCTCGTCGGGGCCCTGCAGCGCGTCGTAGCTGGCGGCCAGGTCTTCGACCGAGCGCGCAAACGGCCCCAGGTGGTCGATGCTCGCCACGAACGGAAAGCTGCCACGCCGCGACAGCCGGCCGAAGGTGGGCTTCAAGCCCCACACACCACACAACGACGAGGGCACGCGGATGGAGCCATTGGTGTCGGACCCGAGCGTCACCGGCACCTGGCCGGCCGCCACCGCCGCGCCACAACCACCCGAGGAACCACCGGCCGTGCGCTCCAGGTGACGTGGGTTGCGGCAGGGGCCGTAGTGGGTGTTTTCGGTGGTGAAACCGTAGGCGAACTCGTCCATGTTGAGTGCGCCTACCAGCACCGCGCCCGCGGCGTGCATGCGTTGCACCAGCACCGC
>JACMKJ010000171.1 GCA_014380155.1 Rhizobacter sp.
AGCTCCACGTCGACGCCGGCGGTGGGCTCGTCCAGGAACAAGATCTCGGGCTCGTGTGACAAGGCCTTGGCGATCATCACGCGGCGCTTCATGCCGCCTGAGAGCTCCATGATCTTGTTGTGCCGCTTGTCCCACAGCGAGAGGTCGCGCAACACCTTCTCGATCAACGCCGGGTCGGGTGCCTTGCCGAACAACCCCCGGCTGAAGTTGACCGTGGCCCACACGCTCTCGAAGGCGTCGGTCGCCAGCTCTTGCGGCACCAGGCCGATCTTGGCGCGGGTGACGCGGTAGTCGCGCACGATGTCGTGGCCCGCCACGGTCACGCTGCCGCTGCTTGCAGTGACGATGCCGCACACGATGGAGATCAGCGTGGTCTTGCCGGCTCCATTGGGGCCGAGCAGGGCGAAGATCTCGCCGCGTTGGATGTCGAGGTCCACACGCTTGAGCGCCTGGAAGCCACCTGCGTAGGTCTTGGTCAGGCCTGCAATCGCGACGGCAGATGCGGCGCCGGGTTTGTCAGTGGATGTCGGCATGGGGTGGAGTTTGTCTGCGAGTCGCGCATGGTATGGGCTGCGCGAAAACATTGTTCAGGCGAGTCTCGCGCGCACCGAAACGAGGTCATGCCCGAGGCGATGTGCCGACTCCACAACCACCCGTTGTCCTACGCGCAGGTGCGTTGATGGCCGAACGTGCTGGCCGTGCGATGGCACTAAGGTTTCAACCACTGGCCTTCGTGTCGGTTTTTGTCCCTTTGGGCCAGGGTTTAACTGGCCCGCCACTCTCCAAGGAGCTTCAAGATGAACTTTTCCAAGACCCTCACAGCTGCCGTTGCAGCCACCACCATCGTCGGCGCAGTTGGTTTGGCCTATGCCCAGACGACCACTGAACCTGTGCCGTCGACCACCTCGCCGACGATCACCCAACAGCAGCCGTCGATGACGCAGTCGCCTTCGAATTCAGGTTCGAGCTCCACCGTCACTCCGACCACACCCAGCAGCTCGACGACCTCTGACAACACGAACAGTTCGAGCAATTCGATGGCCACCCCGGCCGCTTCCCAGCCGGCGCTGACGACCAGCGACATGGCCAATGAGCCGATGCCCAAGGCAGACCGCAACTGACATCCGTCCAGCGGCACGGGCGAACACCACCTTCGGTGTTCGCCCGTGAGTTGCCCCAGATATCTGGATACCACCCGTGAATTTCGCCAGCGTCTTCAAGCACCGGGCCGAGATCTCGGCAGGGCTCAGGCAGGGCCTGTTGTTCGGCGCAGCCGCATTGGTGTTGACCTTGCCGCCCGCGAGTGTGGCCATCTCGCAACTGAATTCATCGCGGCTCGCGTTCGCTGAAGTCAACGCCGCCGACCGGCCGCCGGCGGATTTCGCTCTTCACCCGGCATCTGCCGACGCGCGCTTCGTTGCAGACTGGGTCACACAAGCACAAGACAACCGCCGCCTGCCCTTTGTCATCCTCGACAAGCGCGAGGCGATGGTGTTCGTGTTCGACGCCAACGGCCGCATCATCGACGCGAGCCCGGTGCTGCTGGGTGCCGCTGTCGGAGACGATTCCGTGGCCGGCATTGGCGAGCGCCCCATCGAGCAAGTGCACCCCAGTGAACGCACCACGCCGGCAGGCCGCTTCGTCAGTCAACCGGGCAAGAACTCGTCAGGAGAAGAAGTCGTGTGGGTCGACTACGCCGCTGCAGTGTCGATGCACCGCGTGCGGCTGGTGGACCCGAAGGAGCGCCGCCTCGAGCGGCTGGCCTCTCCAGACCCCACGCAGCGCCGCATCTCCTACGGCTGCATCAATGTGCCCGTGGCTTTCTTCGATTCGGTGATCTGGCCGGTGATCGGCACTGCACGCGGTGTGGTCTATGTGCTCCCCGAAACCAGACCCGTGCGTGAGGTCTTTGCGGGCATCTCGGGTCGCTGAGATCCGGTTCGAAACCGCGTCTAGGTACACGTGCGTGCCGAATCCGTGAGCTCTTACCGGTCGGTAACGATCTAGGCCGAGTTCCCGCGTCACCCCCACTCGACAATCCAATCCGCTGTGCTGCCGTCTCGTCGGCCGGCGCAACGGAGGCATTTGTGTCCTTCGCTGCAATGCCTTCGAAGGACTGTCGCAATGCCCCGAGCAGGCAAACGGCTGCTCGCTGCAGTCGCTGGATTGGTGTTCACCGCGCTCTGTCACGCGGCCGTCGGTGACCGTGTTTCGTACGACCTGCGCGACACGCGTGAGGTCGCAAGCTGGGTCTTGTCCACGGCCGATCACGCGGGTCTGCCGTTCGCGGTTGTCGACAAGCGGGGCGCCCGCATCTCCGTCTATGAACCCGATGGCCGGCTGATCGGCAGCTCGGCTGCATTGCTGGGCATCGACCCCGGCGACCTGTCGGTGCCAGACATCGCCCACCGCACGCCCGCCACCCTGATCGCCGGCGAGCGCACCACCCCCGCGGGGCGTTTCGAGTCGCGGCCCGGCCACAACGACAAGGGCGAGGCCATCGTGTGGATCGACTACGAAGCGTCTCTCGCCATCCACCGCTTGCGGCCGGCCCCGGTGCACGAGCGCCGCGCACAACGGCTCGACTCGCCGACCCCTGAAGACAACCGGATCTCGCTCGGTTGCATCGTGGTGTCAGCAGACTTTTACCTGTCGGTCATCGAACCGATCCTGGGCCAGCGCCGGGGCTTGGTCTATGTGCTGCCCGAATCGCGGCCGGTGCAGGCGATGTTCGGCGCTTCGTCGGTCAGTCTGGACCACTGAGCCCGACCCCTGCGACCGTCGGCACGGCGCGCGGCAGCGTGCGCCCGGTTTCGAGCAGCGTCTTCAGGTTCGACAACACCATCGGCCAGCCACCCGAAACACCAGCAAGCATCTGCGGGTCCAGATCGTCGTGCGTGACCGTCAGCTTGACCAGACCGTCGATGTGGGCCTCGATGTCGAAGCTCACACGCGAATGCTTCGAGCTGTCGTCGGCCTCGCTCGGCCGCGCCCAGGTGTAGACCAGGCGGTGCGGCGGGTGGCTCTCGACCACCGTGCCGGTGATGTCGACCGTGCGCGCTTCGTCGAGGCGCTGGTGCTCCCAGCGCGAGCCGGGTTTCCAGTCCGACACGTTGACCCGCACGCAGTCGGATTTGGGGCCGACCCAGTACTGGCTCATCACCTCGGTGTCGACCAGCGCCTGCCACACCTTTTGCGGTGTGGTGGCGATGTAGGTCACGTACACGTAGTCAGGCTTTTTCATCGTCATCACCTTCCAATCGTTTCTTGAGCTGGTGCAATGCACCGAGGCGCGGCTGCTCGAATTTTTCGATCCAGCGCGCATAGATCTCGTGCAGCGGCACGGCGTTCAGGTAGTGGAGCTTTTCGCGGCCTTGCCAGACGATGGCCACCAGGTTGGCTTCTTCGAGCAGCTGCAGGTGCTGCGTCACCGCCTGGCGTGACATCTCCATGTGCTCGCACAGCGCGCCCAGCGTCTGGCCGCTTTGCGCGTGCAGCGAGTCCAGCAGGCGCCTGCGGGTCGGGTCGGCCAGCGCCTTGAATACTTTGTCGATTTCCAATTAGTTCCAGTTGTCGATCTTGGTGTCGTTCGGGCTGGGAGCACCTTTCCCGGTTTCCAGCAGCGACTTCAGGCTCATCAAAAAGATCGCCCACTTGGTGCTGCAGTGGTGCATGAATTCCACCGGCTCGGCCCAGCCCTGGTGTTTGAAAAGAACGATCACGAATTCGCCATCTTGCTTCAGCTCGAAGCTGATCTGGGTGCCGATCCATTCGGCCGGGCCATCCACCGTTTGCCATAGCACCCGCTCGTTGGGCTGCAGGGCCAGCACCTTCATGTCCATGTGGCCGATCTCGGCGCCACCGGCCGTGAAACGCAGCGTGAGCGTGCGACCGACCTCGCTGTGGCCCTCGGTGTTGTGCGTCCACCAACCGGCCACGCCCTCGCGGGTGGCCAAGGCCTTGTAGACCTCGGTGAGCGGGGCCTTGATGCCAACTTTGTGAAGGATGTCGACCATGACTTCTCCTGGTGGGGTGTGGTTGAAGGTGACGAATAATAGGCAAGTATTTGCTTGCATGTCAAGCGCCACCGAGCAACCCACCCCGTGAGAGTGGGCTCGATCCGGGTTCACATCCGTTCACGACGCGTTGGCAAAGGGCTACCGTTGATGGCACTTCAGCGTCTGGAGAAAGAAGCCATGGCCCACCTGACAAACGCCAGCATTCGCAGCCGCGAAGACCTGGGTCGCTTCGAGGCCGAGATGACGCTGGAGCAGCGCCTGCCCGAGCGCAGCGTGCTCGACGTGTTCATCAACGCCGCCGCCCGCGAGCCCGACCGCACCGCGCTCACCATGCTGACGACGGGCGCTGACGACGAGCGCCCCCGCCGCGTGAGCTACAGCGAGTTGCTCGGCCTGGTGCGGCGCGCAGCCAACCTGTTTGCCACACTGGGCGGCCGGCGCCCTGGGGTGGCCTACATGCTGCCGAGCCTGGTCGAGACCCACGTCACCTTGTGGGGCGCCGAAACCGCGGGTTATGCGGTGCCCATCAACTTCCTGCTGCAACCGGAGCACATCGCCGGTTTGCTGAAGGCCTCGGGCGCGCGCATCCTGGTCGCGCTGGGCCCGCACCCGGTGCTCGACATCTGGCAGAAGGCGCTCGCGCTCCGCGAGCAGATGCCGGGGCTGAAGCTGCTGCGTATCGCCGCGCCTGGCACGCCGCTCGAAGAAGGTGTGCTCGACTTTCACGCCGCGCTGATGGCCCAGCCCGACGACCACCTGCGGTTTGGAGAGCAGGGCCGAGACAACGACGTGGCAGCCTACTTTCACACCGGCGGCACCACCGGCACACCCAAGCTGGTGACGCACACCCATCGCGGCCAGCTCGTCGCCGCGCTCGGTGGCGTGGTGCTCGGCGACATGCGGCCTACCGACACGCTCACCGCCACCCTGCCGCTGTTCCATGTGGGCGGCACGATCTTCTGCGCGCTGAGCATGTTCATGGCGGGTGGTGGCCTGCTGATCATGTCGCCCGGCGGGCTGCGCAACCCGGCCATGGTGCAGGGCTTCTGGCGGCTGTCGGCGAAATACGGTGCCACGCTGGTGGGCGCCGTTCCCACCTCGGTCGGCGCGGTGCTGCAGGTGCCGCTGGACGGCGCCGATTTGAGCGCGGTGCGCGCCGGCTTCTGCGGTGCGGCCTCGTTGCCGCCTGCAATCGGTGAGCGCTTCAGGCAGGTGACCGGCCGCGGCCTGTTCGAGGTCTATGGCATGACCGAAGCTTCGGGCCTGATCGCCATCGACCCCGTTGCGGGTGACGGCGGTGTCGGCTCGGTGGGCTGGGCCTTGCCCTACACGCAGGTGGAGGTGCGCCGGCTGGAGGCCAGCGGCCGCCTCGGCGCGGCATGCGAGCCGCACGAGATCGGCGTCATCACCGTGAGCGGTTCGCATGTGTCCCCGGGCTATCGCAACCCGGAGCACAACGCGGGCATCTTCGAAGACGGCGTCCTCAACAGCGGCGACCTGGGCTACACCGACGATCAAGGCCGCGTCTGCATCGCAGGCCGCGCCAAGGACCTGATCATTCGCAGCGGCCACAACCTCGACCCGCTGATGATCGAGAACGCGATGGCCGCACACCCCGCTGTCGCGCTGGCGGCGGCGGTGGGCATGCCCGACGCCTATGCGGGCGAGTTGCCGGTTTGCTACGTGGCATTGAAGCCCGGCGCCAGCGTCACCGAAGACGAGTTGCATGCGCACGCGCAACGAGCCATCGGCGAGCGCCCGGCATGGCCGAAGCACATCCACATCATCGATGCGATCCCGCTTACCTCGGTGGGCAAGATCTACAAGCCCCAGCTGCGCTGCGACGCCGCCCGGCGCCTGGTGACACGGGTCATCCAGCGCGAGCTCGGCCTGGCCGACGTGCAGGTGCAGGCGCAGGAGGGCGGGCTCAAGGGCATGCGGATCAGCGTGACCTTGCCTGCGGCGGCGCGGCTGTCGGTGCCGATCGTGGAGCAGGCAATGGCCGCCTACCTGTTCGAGTCGCAGGTCGGCGTGGCGTGAGAGCCTTGTGCAATTCCTGACCTTCGACCTCAGCGACAACGACGATGGCGTCACCACCCTCGAAGCGCTGGCCTCCACCTCGGCCGAGCACCATGCGCAGGTGATGGCCGAGGTGCAGGAGGTGCTCGACTGGGCCTGGCAGCAGTTCCCCCACAGCCACGGCCCGGCCGATGAAGGCATGGACTGGGACCACGACCTGCAAGTGAACGTGGAAGCCGGCGAGTGGCACGCGGTCACGCTGACTCTGACCGGCTCGGCGCGGTTTGTCGAGGCGTTCTTCGCGGCTTGGGGCCACCCGCAGGGATGAACTCCTAGCCCTTGGCCAGCACCATGTGCAGTGCGTTGGGCGTGGCCACGTGTTCGGTGCAGCGAAACCCCAGCTTCAGCAGGTCGATGCCCGAGAACAAGTTTTCACCGCTGCCAAGCAGCGTGGGCGACAGGGCCAGGTGCATCTCGTCGATCAACCCGGCCTGCAGATACTGCCGCACGGTGGCCACGCCACCGCCCACGCGCACATCCTGGCCTTGGGCGGCGTCGCGTGCGCGGCTCAGGGCTTCGTGGATGCCGCCGGTGACAAAGTGAAAGGTGGTGCCACCCTGCATCACCAAGGGCTGACGCGCGTGGTGGGTCAGCACGAACACCGGCATGTGGTACGGCGGGGTGTCACCCCACCAGCCTTTCCAGGTGTCGTCGGGCCAGGGCCCGCGCACCGGGCCAAACATGTTGCGGCCGAGTATCCAGGCGCCGATGTGGTGAAAGCTGCGCGCTGCGAAGCCGTCGTCTGCATCTTGTGCACCGCCCTCCTGGCCGTGCATCTGCGCGAAGCTGCGCGTCTGGGAAAACCACTGGTGCAAGGCCAAGCCGCCCACACCGAGCGGGTTTTGCAGATCTTGTTGGGGACCGGCGCCATAGCCGTCCATGGACAGTGAGAAGGCGGCAACCTTCAGTTTGGGCATGTGAATCTCCGTGAGGGGCGCGACCCTTGAACGACGAACGGGCCGGCCCCGGATCGACAGGCCGGCGAAAATTCTGGCCGACGGGCTACTTCTTTACCGGGATCACCGTGCCGCGCTCCACCGGCACGGCAGTGACCGAGTTCTGCGGCGAGCCTTCGATCACGCGGTCGGAGTAGGTCAGGTAGACCAGCGTGTTGCGCTTGGCGTCGACCATGCGCACGATGCGCAGCTTCTTGAAGATGAGGCTGATGCGCTCGTTGAAGATCTCATCTTGTTCGGGGATCGGCTTCGGGATGGAAATCGGCCCGACCTGGCGGCAG
>JACMKJ010000172.1 GCA_014380155.1 Rhizobacter sp.
CGCTGGGCAGGCGCTTCATGATCGTCTCGCCACCGAGGTGGGTCAGGTCCAGGTTGATGTAGTCCTTGTTCGTCCCGCAGCCCCGGCCTTCCTTGATCTCCTGGTCCATGCAGCGCGAGACGAAGTCACGCGGCGCCAGGTCCTTGAGGGTCGGCGCGTAGCGCTCCATGAAGCGCTCGCCGGCGCTGTTGCGCAGGATCGCGCCTTCGCCGCGGCAGCCTTCGGTCAGCAGCACGCCGGCGCCGTGGACGCCGGTCGGGTGGAACTGCCAGAACTCCATGTCCTCGAGCGGGATGCCGGAGCGCGCCGCCATGCCGAGACCGTCGCCGGTGTTGATGAAGGCATTGGTCGACGCGGCGAAGATCCGCCCCGCGCCGCCGGTGGCGAGCATCACCGACTTCGCCTGCAGGATGTGCAGCTCGCCGGTCTCCATCTCGAGCGCGGTGACGCCGACGACCGCGCCCTCGGCGTCGCGGATCAGGTCGAGCGCCATCCACTCGACGAAGAAGTTGGTGCGCGACTTGACGTTCTGCTGGTACAGCGTGTGCAGCATCGCGTGGCCGGTGCGGTCGGCCGCGGCGCAGGCGCGTTGCACCGGCTTTTCGCCATAGTTGGCGGTGTGGCCTCCGAACGGGCGCTGGTAGATGGTGCCGTCGGGGTTGCGGTCGAAGGGCATACCGAAGTGTTCGAGCTCGTACACGACCTTGGGCGCTTCACGGCACATGAACTCGATGGCATCTTGGTCGCCGAGCCAGTCGGAGCCCTTGACGGTGTCGAAGAAGTGGTAATGCCAGTTGTCTTCGCTCATGTTGCCGAGCGAGGCACCAATACCGCCTTGCGCCGCCACGGTGTGCGAGCGTGTCGGGAACACCTTGGACAGCACGGCCACGTTGAGACCGGCTTGCGCCAGCTGCAGCGAAGCGCGCATACCAGAGCCACCCGCCCCCACGATCACGACGTCGAACTTTCTCTTGGAAACAGTTGCGCTCACGATCACATTCTCCACAGCACTTGAATGGCCCAACCCGCACAGCCCACCAGCCAGACGATGGTGCCCACCTGAAGCGCCAGCTTGACGGCAACCGGCTTCACGTAGTCCATCAGCACATCTCGAATTCCCACCCACACGTGGTACAGCAGCGCCACGATGGTCACGAAGGTCAACACACGCATCCACTGCGGGTTGAAAATGCCGGCCCATTTGTCATAGCCCATGGGGCCGGGCAGCAAGACTTGCACGACCAGGATGAAGGTGAAAAGCGCCATCAGCACGGCGGTCACACGCTGTGCCAGCCAGTCGCGCAGCCCGTAGTGCGCGCCGACCACCACGCGCCTCGAGCCGAAATTCGGTGTCGTCATGTTGTTTGCCTGAAACTCAAAAACTCAAAAGAAAAGCTTGAAGCCGAGCGCCAGCGTGAGCACGATGCTCAGGCCCAGCGTGACCAATGCAGAGGTGCGGCCAAATTCCTTCGACACCGCGTGAGTGGCGTCCATCCAGAGGTGTCGCAGCCCGGCGATGAAGTGGTGCAGGTAGGCCCAGATCAGGCCCAGCACCACCAATTTGATGAACCAAGCCGGCACAAAACCGATGCCGCCGACGAAGACGCTGGTGAACTGGCCGTAGGTGATTTCGGAGGTGAGGCTGCTGTCGAACATCCAGATGATGAAGGGCATCAGCACAAACATCAGGATGCCGCTCACACGATGCAGGATGGACACCACGGCTGCGGGCGGCAGTTTGTACTGCGTCGCCTCAATCAGCTTCATGTTTGAACCGGGTCTTTGTTTTGATGTGACTGCCATACCAACCTTGTGAAACCAGACGAAACTTTTAGAGTTTATTGCAATGCAGCAGGGTTTCGCTGGGACACCTGCATTTCTACAAGCGCGGCGGGGCTTGCGCCAATCAACTCAACTCATTGCGGTAATAGTGGGCCTGGGTGTTGTACAGGCCCCGCCGCAGCTCGACCGGCTTGTCGCCATAGGTGCGCGACAAGCGCTCCACGCTCAACAAGGGCGCGCCCACCTCCAGCTGGAGCAACTCGGAGGCAGCCGCATCGGCGGCCACGGCGCGAAGTTGCTCTTCGGCACGGATCATGCGAACACCGAACTCCGTCTCGAAGAGGCCATACATCGGCCCCTTGTATTCACTCAGACGCTCGGCGGTCAGCCCTTTGAAAAGATGGCCGGGCAGCCAGATGTCGTCGAGCACGACCGGGCGCTCCAGAAAGTGCAGCAGGCGCCGCACCTGCACGGCGGTGTCGCCGGCCTTGAGCTCCAGCGCACGGGCGATGTCGAGCGGCGCGCGCATGCGGCGACAGTCGATAAAGCGGCGCTCCATGCCACCCGGCTCGCCTGTGTCGGGCGTGAGGCGCAAAAAACGGTACTGGATCTTTTCTTCGGCGTGCGTGGCCACAAAGGTGCCCTTGCCCTGGCGACGCACCACCAGGTTTTCGTCGGCCAGAGCGTCGATGGCCTTGCGCACGGTTCCCTGGCTCACCTTGAAGCGGGCAGCCAACTCGATCTCGCTCGGGATTGCTTCGCCGGGCCTCCACTCACCGCTTTGCAAACTGCGGGTGATCAGGGCCTTGATCTGCTGATAAAGCGGGCTGAACGCCGGGGCATCGCCGTCGCCTTCTGCCGGGCGGGACGCAGCAGGGGTGGGGGTCGACGCGGCCATGGCGGGATTGCAGCACACCGCCCGCGCCGCGTCCATGACACTCCTGAAAGATGTCTTATATAAGACATAAGAGCATTGACGAGCCGCGGGTTCCCACCTAGACTCCCCTACACTTCCCGGCTGGCCCAGAAGCGCCCCCCGGCGCTCTGTTTTCGACCCCCCTGACCCCCCTGCGGAGCCTCCCCATGAGCAAGAAACCCGTTCGCGTTGCCGTCACCGGCGCTGCTGGCCAGATCGGCTATGCCCTGTTGTTCCGTATCGCGTCCGGCGAGATGCTGGGCAAGGACCAACCGGTCATCCTGCAACTGCTGGAGATCCCCGACGAAAAGGCCCAGAAGGCCCTCAAGGGCGTGATGATGGAGATCGACGACTGCGCCTTCCCGCTGCAGGCCGGCATGGAAGCTCACATCTCGCCCGAGACCGCCTTCAAGGACACCGACTACGCCCTGCTGGTGGGCTCGC
>JACMKJ010000173.1 GCA_014380155.1 Rhizobacter sp.
GAACTCATGTGCCTCGGCGCGGCGGGCTGCCGCCAGCATCTGGTCCTCGCTGGCGTCGGGCCGGCCGTAGAGGATGTTGTCGCGCACCGAGCGGTGCAGCAACGAAGTGTCTTGCGTGACCATGCCGATCTGCGCACGCAGGCTGTCTTGCGTGACGTGCGCGATGTCTTGCCCGTCGATCAGCACCCGGCCGTGGGCCACGTCGTGAAAGCGCAGCAGCAGGTTGACCACCGTCGACTTGCCCGCGCCCGAGCGGCCCACCAGGCCGATCTTTTCGCCCTGGCGGATGTGCAGCGAAAGTTTGTCGACCACGTTCTTCGCGTCGGGCCCGGTCGCGCCGTAGGCAAAGCCCACCTGCTCGAACTGCACCTCGCCTTTCGTCACCACCAAGGGCTTTGCATCAGGCGAGTCGACCACCGTGTGCGGGCGCGACAAGGTGACGATGCCGTCTTGCACCGTGCCGATGTTTTCGAACAGCGTGGCCATCTCCCACATCACCCAGTGCGAGATACCGTTCAGGCGCAGCGCCATCGCCGTGGCTGCGGCCACGGCGCCCACACCCACCTGGCCGCCAATCCACAGCCAGAGCGCCACGCCAGTGGTGCCCACGAGCAGCAACACCGACAACGCATGGTTCACCACCTCGAAGGCCGTGACCAGGCGCATCTGCGTGTACACCGTGCTCATGAACTCTTGCATCGCACCGCGCGCATAACGCGCCTCGCGCCCGGCGTGCGAGAAGAGCTTGACGGTGGCGATGTTGGTGTAGGCGTCGGTGATGCGCCCCGTCATCAGCGAGCGGGCATCGGCCTGCTCCTGCGACACGCGGCCCAGGCGGGGCACGAAGTAAAACAGACAGGCCATGTACAGCGCCAACCAGCCGATGAAGGGCAACACCATCCACAGCGCAAAGTTGCCCAGCACCGCGAGCAGCGTGACGAAGTAGATGACCACGAAGGCGATCAGCTCGCACACCACGAACCAGGCGTCGCGCACGGCGAGTGCCGTCTGCATCACCTTCGCGGCCACACGGCCGGCGAACTCGTCCTGGTAGAAGCTCATGCTCTGGGCGAGCATCAGGCGATGAAAGTTCCAGCGCAGCAGCATCGGGAAGTTGCCACCCAGCGTCTGGTGCTTGATGGCCGAAGCCAGCCACACCATCACGATGCTGGCCAGCAGCACCAGCGTCAGCAGCAGCAAGCTGCCCCGCTCCTTGGCCCAGAGCTGCGAGGGCTCGACCTTGCCCAGCCAGTCGACGATGCTGCCCATCATGCTGAACAACAGCGCCTCGAACGCACCGATGCCCGCCGAGAGCACCGTCAGTGCCAGCAGATAAGGCCGCAAGCCGCGTGTACCGGCCCACAGGAAAGCAAAAAACGCCTTGGGTGGTGGCGCGGGTTCGGCATCCGGGTAGGGATGCACGAGCTTTTCGAACAGACGGAACAAACAAGCCCCTGCAATTTGGTTTGAGCCCGCAAGGTTAGCGGATGTGTGTTTCGGATAATGACTTGGTCCTTAAATCTCTCCATGCAGCGACCCTCCCTTCGCAACGCCCTGCTGGCCCTGGCCGGTGTGGCATCGGTGTGCCTGCTGGCAGTGGGCACCACGCTCGTCGTGCTGTACCAGCAGCTGCCCGAGCTGGGCATGCTGGTCGACTACCGACCCCAGCAACCGCTGCGAGTGTTCACCCGCGACGGGGTGGAGATCGGCGAATTCGGGGCCGAGCGGCGTTACTACCTTCCCATCGCCCACACACCGCGCTTGATTCAAGACGCGCTGCTGGCCGTCGAAGACGCCGGCTTTCGCGACCACCCCGGCGTCAGCGTCAAGGGCACGCTGCGCGCCGCAGTGGCCAACCTGTGGCGCGCGCGCAGCCAGGGCGGCTCGACCATCACCCAGCAGGTGGCGCGCACCTTCTACCTGTCGTCGAAAAAGTCGTATGCGCGCAAGCTGCGCGAGGCGTTGCTGGCCCTCAAGATCGAGCGCCACCTGAACAAGGACCAGATCCTCGAGCTGTACCTGAACCAGGTCTACATGGGCCAGCGTGCCTATGGCTTCGAGGCAGCATCGCGCTCGTACTTCGGCAAGCCGCTCACGCTGCTGACGGTGGCCGAAAGCGCGATGCTCGCCGGCGTGCCGCAGAACCCGCGCTACGCCAACCCGTCGGTCAACTTCGCGCGCGCACGCAAGCGGCAGCTGGCGGTGCTCGATCGCATGCTCGCCACCCAGGTGATCACGCCGAAGCAGTACGAGCGCGCCTTGGCCGAGCCGATGCGCATCCAGCGTGGCAACCCCCATGCGCTGCACGCCGAACACGTGGCGGAGATGGTTCGTCAGACCGTTTATGCGCAGTTCGGCGAGCAGACCTACAGCCGCGGCCTGAAGGTCACCACCTCGCTGCGCGCGGCCGACCAGCTGGCCGCCTGGCGCTCGCTGCGCAAGGGCGTGATCGACTACGAGCTGCGCCAACCCTACCGTGGCCCTGAAGACGAAGAAGACATGCCCGACGGCCTCGCGCCCGACGACCCGGCCCTGGCCCAGCTGCTGGCCGAACACCCCGACGACGACGACCTGCGTGTCGCCCTCGTCAGCGAAGCCGGCCCACGCCGCGTGGTCGCCACGCTGGCCAGCGGAGAGGTGCTCACGATCACCGGCGAAGGCCTGCGGCCGGTGCAGAGTGCGTTGTCATTGCGCGCCAAGGCGGCGCTGCGCATCGAGCGCGGCTCGGTCATTCGTGTGCTGCAAAACGACAAGCGCTGGGTCATCACCCAATGGCCCGAGGTGCAAGGTGCGCTGGTGGCGATTGACCCGCAGGGTGGGCGGGTGCGTGCGCTGGTGGGGGGTTTTGATTTCAGCCGCAACCAGTTCAACCACGTCACCCAGGCCTGGCGCCAGCCGGGCTCGGCCTTCAAGCCGTTCTTGTATTCGGCCGCACTCGAACACGGTGTGATGCCCGGCACGCTGATCGACGACGCGCCTTTGCCAATCAACCCCGACGCCACCGAGCCCCCCTGGGACCCGAAAAACTCCGACGACCAGTACGACGGGCTCATCAGCTTGCGCGAAGCCCTCGCACGCTCGAAGAACATGGTGACCATCCGCCTGGTGCAACTGCTCGGGCCCGACGCGGCACGCCAATGGGCCAGCCGATTCGGTTTCGAGCCCGCAAAACACCCGTCCGACCTGACGCTCGCACTCGGCTCGGGTGCCACCACGCCGCTGCAACTGGCCGGCGCCTACGCGGTGCTGGCCAATGGCGGGTTTGGCGTCAAGCCGGTGGTGATCGAGCGCATTTCCGATGCGAATGGCGCGACGCTCTTTGAAGCGGTGCCTGCGCAGCCACACCACGAAGCCGAGCGAGTGCTGCCGGCGCGCAACGCCTACCTCACCAGCCAGCTGCTGCAAGAAGTCACCCGTAGCGGCACCGCTGCCCGTGCGCAAGCCCAGCTCAAGCGCAGCGACCTGTTCGGCAAGACCGGCACCACCAACGACGCGGTCGATGCCTGGTTCGCCGGCTTCCAGCCGAGTGTGGTGAGCGTGGTGTGGCTGGGCCATGACACCCCGCGCAGCCTGGGTGCGCGTGAGTCAGGTGGCGGCCTCGCGCTGCCGGTCTGGATCGACTACATGCGCCAGGCCTTGCAAGGTGTGCCCGAGCAATACCCCGAAACGCCCGACGGCGTGCTGCAGGTCGATGGCGAATGGGTCTACAGCGAGTGGGCCGCCGGTGGGCATGTCACCCAGCTGCAGGAGCCGGTAAAACCTTAGGCAGCGGCTTTGCGCAAGCCCCAGGCCTTCTGCGCCAGCGTCACCACCACCAAGGTGAGCGCGCCGGCCACGATGCCGGTCACGGCATCGAGCAAGGTGGGCGTGATCGCTCCCAGCACGCCGCCCAGCTGGGCCGCCAGGCCTTCGATGGCATGGTGCAGCGGCGGCACGCCGTGCGTGAGGATGCCGCCACCCACGAGGAACATGGCCGCCGTGCCAGCAATCGACAGGCCTTTCATCAGGTAAGGCGCCGCCTTCAGGATGGCGTTGCCGATCGGGGCACGCCAGCCCGGCTTGCGGCTGAGGTACAAGCCCAGGTCGTCGAGCTTCACGATGCCGGCTACCAGGCCATAAACACCGATCGTCATGATGATGGCGATGCCCGCCAGCACTGAAAACTGCGTGATGAAGGGCTTGGCCGCCACCGTGCCCAGCGTGATCGCGATGATCTCGGCCGACAAGATGAAGTCGGTGCGCACGGCGCCCTTGATCTTGTCTTTCTCGAGCGCCACCAGGTCGACGGCCGGATTGGCCAGCGCGGCGGTCAGCTCGGCATGGTGGGCACTGTCTTCGGCCTGGCTGTGCATGAACTTGTGCGCCAGCTTCTCGAAGCCTTCGAAGCACAGGAACAGGCCGCCCACCATCAACAGCGGCGTCACCGCCCAGGGAATGAAGGCGCTGATGGCCAAGGCTGCCGGTACCAGGATGGCCTTGTTCAGCGCCGAGCCCTTGGCCACTGCCCACACCACCGGCAGCTCGCGCTCGGCCCTCACGCCCGACACCTGCTGCGCGTTCAGCGCCAGGTCGTCGCCCAGCACGCCGCTGGTCTTCTTGGCCGCCACCTTGGTGAGCACCGCCACGTCGTCGAGCACGGTGGCAATGTCGTCGAGCAGGGCGAGCAAGCTGGAAGCCATGGTGTTCTGTCTGTCGAAAGGGGGATGGAGTGTGGCGCAGCAACAAGCGCGCCACCGGCACGGCGGGCATGGTACGCGAGCCGACCGGGCCCCCGGGGCTTGGGTCCTAGGCCTTGATGTCGAGCAGCGAGCCCAGCATCTCGTGCTCGACCTGCACCGTGCGCAGGTTGGCCTTGAAGCTGTAGAGCGCGGTCATCTGCTGCACCGCATCGGCCGCCAGGTCGCTGCCGGCGGCGTCAAGCTGGGTGATGCTGGTGGTGACACCCCCGCCGGCCTGCGTCTGCTGCAGGACCTGCTGGCGACGGAACCCCGCCGTTTGCACGTTGGCCACGTTGTGCGCCGACACGCCCAGGCGGGCGGTGGCGGCGTTCATGCCCGAAAAAGCGATGGCGGAAATCGAGTTCATGGCGGGCCTCTGGCTTGCTTTATCGGTCGATCAGACGGCGACTTGAGGGGTTTTTTGACCCATCACCCGCTGTCAGTCCCAGGCAGGCGACTCACGCCCCAGGCCGCGGGCCTTTATGCTCGCTACCGTCACCCAGGTGACACGCTTCCTGTCACCAGACACACGAGAACCGATGCCCGACAACCCGTCTTCCCGCGATTTCGGCCCCTCCACCCAGCAGTTCGACCCGGCGCTGACACGCGACGCCTTGCCGACCGGTACCCGGCTGGGCGGCTACCAGATCGTTGAGCTGCTCGGGCGTGGTGGCTTTGGCATCGTCTACCTCGCGCTCGACTCGTCGTTGCAGCGCCAGGTGGCGATCAAGGAATACTTTCCGGCCGAGCTGGCCACGCGCCGCGACGACCACCAGATCTCGGTCCGAACGGGTGCCGATGCCAACGCCTACGCCAGCGGCAAGGCGGCCTTCCTGAACGAAGCCAAGATGCTGGCGCGCTTCGACCACCCGTCGCTGGCCCGCGTGCACAGCTTCTGGGAAGAAAACCGCAGCGCCTACATGGTGATGCCCTACTACGAAGGGCACAGCCTCGCCGCCACGCTGGCCGCCATGTCAGGCCCACCCGACGAAGCCTGGCTGCGCGCGCTGCTCACGCCGCTGTTGAGCGCGCTCTCCACGCTGCACGCGTCGCAGTGCATGCACCTGGACATCTCGCCTGAAAACATCATGGTGCTGGGCGACGGGCGGCCAGTGTTGATCGACTTTGGCGTGGCCAACCGCTGGGCCACCGACAAGACTCTGCCGCTCACCGCCTTGCTCAACCCGGCCTATGCGCCGATCGAGCAATACAACGTGTCGGAAGCCATGCCCCAAGGCCCCTGGACCGATCTCTACGCTTTGGCGGGCGTGCTGCACTTCGCCATCACTGGCCAGCCGCCGGCACGCGCCACGGTGCGTGCGGTCGACGATCCGCAGCGCCCGTTGGCTGAAATCGTGCGCACGCTCAACAAGGGCTTGCCCCACCTGAGCTACAGCGGCCCGTTTCTGGCCGCCATCGACAAGGCCTTGTCGGTGAGACCACGCGACCGGCCGCGCGACGTGGTGGACTTTCAGCAGTGGCTCGACCGCGCTCCGGCTGCACCCGCCGCCCCCGCACCGTCTGCCCAGGGCAAGCGCCGCGAGCCGGTGTTCGCGCCTTCGACCCAAGGCGAGGAAAGTTTCACCCGTGAGCCGTCGCGAGGCAATCTCCCGTTGTGGATTGCCGGGCTGTCCGCACTCGCCCTGGGCTTCGCAGGTTTCTGGACCTGGCAGCAGATGCAGGTGGGGCCAACGGTGGTGTATGCGCCCCCTGCCGCCAGCACACAGGCAGCCCCGTTGGCCGCGCCAGCGGCTCTCCCGGTAGAAGCACCAGCACCGGTGGCGAGCGCGGTGGCTGTGGCCGCCAGCGAGCCGGTTCCTGCCACCGTGGTGGCACCGGCGCCGGCAATAGCACCGGCGCCGGCATTGGCACCGCCGCCGCCGAGCGCGCCACCGGCGCCAGCTGTTGCCGCTGTGATCGCGGCACTCGACCCACGCGTGGCCGAACCCGAGCCACCCCCCAAACCAAGCCGCAAAGCAGAGGAAGCCGCCACACCGCGAGCGGCCTGCGGCACACGCGCCAACTTTTCGTTGCTCTACTGCATGCAAACCCAATGCAAGAAGCCCAGCTTTGTGCAACACCCGCAGTGCGTTGATTTGCGGCGGCGCGGCGAGGTCAACTGATCTCGCATCGTGAGATTCCGGCTTCTTGTTCGAACTTCGTCTTTACCCGGCAGCAACGTTAAGGCGTCAACAGCGCGTCGCCCGGGGCCGTTGACTGCACATGGGGGCCACCTTCCGGCGCCCAGGAGTAACGACAAATGCAAACGTCCACAAAACGCCGCGTCTTTGGTGTGTTGGGCCTGGTGCTCGCCACGCAGCTTCTCAGCGCCTGCATCGTGCTGCCTCTGCCAGGGCATCGCCGCCACGGAGCGGTGGTGGTTCAGCCGGGTTATGGCTACGACCAAGGGCCGCCTCGCCACCACCACCCGTACTGGAGGCGCTGAGCCGACTGAGGGCCCTCGGTATCAGCGAGGAGCGCAGGCCATTCGCTCACACAGCAGAATGGCCGCTCTCTTCCTGACACCGACTGCCCCATGACCACAGCCACCACCACCCTGCGCCAGATTGCCGACCTGCCAGGGCCGCGTGGCTTGCCCATCCTGGGCAACTCGCTGCAGGTCAAGGTCAACCGCATCCACCTGGATGTGGAACAGTGGGGTCGCGAATACGGTCCCTTGTTCACATTTCGGGTCGGCAAGATGCGCGCATTGGCCGTCACCGACCACGAGGTGATCGCCAGCCTCTTGAAGGATCGCCCCGACGGCTTTCGCCGCACGAAACGTTCCAACATCGTGGGCCAGGAAATGGGGCTCAAGCCCGGCGTCTTCGGTGCCGAAGGCCAGCCTTGGCGCGACCAGCGCCGCATGGTGATGGCGAGCTTTGCGCCCAACCACGTGCGGGCCTACTTCCCTTCTCTGCTCAAGGTGATGCAGCGCCTGCGGGGGCGCTGGCAGGCTGCGGCGCGCAGCGGCAGCACCATCGCGCTGCAAGAAGACTTGATGCGCTACACCGTCGACGGCGTGGCGGGCCTGGCTTTCGGCACCGACATGAACACGCTGCAGTCGGACGAAGAGGTGATCCAGCAGCACCTGGACAAGATCTTTCCGGCGCTGTTTCGGCGAATCTTCGCGCCCTTCCCTTACTGGCGGCTCATCCGCTTGCCAGCCGATCGCGCGCTCGACCGCAGCGTGCTCGCCATCAACCACGCGATCGACGGCTTCATTGCCCAGTCGCGCGGGCGCATGCGCGCCAACCCGGCCTTGCGCGAGGCCCCGACCAACCTGCTCGAAGCCATGCTCGCTGCGGCCGACCAACCCGACAGCGGCGTGAACGACCAGCAGGTGGCGGGCAACGTGCTCACCATGCTGCTGGCCGGCGAAGACACCACCGCCAACACGCTCGCGTGGATGATCTACCTGCTGCAGCGCAACCCGCAGGCGCTGCAGCGCGCCACCGACGAGGTACAGCGCCTCGCACCCGATCCCGCGGCCTTCACGCCCGAACAGATGGCCTCGTTGGAGTACTTGGAGGCCTGCGCAAGCGAAACCATGCGGCTCAAGCCGGTGGGGCCGTTCATGGTGCTCGAAGCGCTGAAAGACACCACCATCGCCGACATCGCGGTGCCCAACGGCACTTTCGTCTGGTTGGTGATGCGGCACGACAGTGTGAGCGCGCAGCACTTCCCGAACCCCGCGGCGTTTGACCCATCGCGTTGGCTAGATGGGGCCGATGCAGCCCTCATACCCAGCTCGCCCAAGCGGGTGTCGATGCCCTTTGGCGCGGGCCCACGCGTGTGCCCGGGGCGCTACCTGGCGCTGCTCGAGATCAAGATGGCGATGGCCATGCTGCTCAGCAGCTTTCACATCGAAAACGTGGGCACGCCCGATGGCAAAGAGGCCCGCGAGAACATGGCCTTTGCCATGTCACCCGTGGGCCTCAGCTTGCGCGTGCGCGAGCGCAGCGCCTAGATCAAGGGATGTAGTTCAACCCCTCCGGCAACGGCAACAAGATCGGCACCTCGAAGAACGGCCCCGCCCCATCTGGGTCGATCACCACCGTGCCGTTCGACGCAAAGAACACCGCCATCTGCGTCTGCGCGCCCACCGCATAAGGCGCCGCCGCAGCGTTCCCGATGTTGGTAAGGAAGGTGTGCGGCCCCTTGCCCACGGCGTTGTTGGCGGCATAGGCCAGGTCGTTGCGGAAGTAGGTGGTGCGGTCGGCCAGCTCACCCGCGCGCACGATGGCGGTGCTGGTCGGGTTGGGCACCACGGTGTCGCCCTTGGCCACCTGCACGATCACCGGCTTGGGTGAATTGCCACGCAGCGGTTTCTTGCGGATGAGACTCGCATACGAAACCGGGTTGCCGGACTGCTGCACCCATTCGTTGCGGTCGAGCAGCTGCTGGATGGCCGCCGCGCCCGGCACGGTGTTGACCACCGGCGGCAGGTCGCGCAGCGGCAGGTTCTCGTTGAACACGATGCCGCTCGCGTGCACCACGTTAATGAGCGATGGCAGGCGCGTGGCCAGCGCCTGGCCGGTGAGCCCACGGAACACGCCCAGGCGCGCCACCTCGGTGATCGAGCCACCGGGTACGTTGGGCACACCCGCCTGGATGTTGGGCTCGACGCCGAGCAAGATGGTGCCGTAGATGCCGCCGAAGGACTGGCCGGCGTAGTAGATGCGCTGCGCGTTCAGGTCGAACGCACCGTCACCATCCACATCCACACCCACCTCGATCTGGCGCACCAGCTGCATCAGGTCGACCACCGTCTGGCGCAGGCCATCGCGGCTGCTGATGATGCTGCGCGGCGCGGCGGCGTTGACACCTTCGGTGGAGTCGATGCTGCCATTGCCGTCTTGGTCGATGCCACGGCCACCCGCGGGCACCACCACCGGCGCGGCGGCCGAAGGCAACACGTTGAGTGTGCCCAGCGGCCCGCCACCGTGGCCCACCACGTTGATCGACACGGTGGCGATGCCTTGTGAGGCGAGCACCGAAGCCACCGTCCAGGGCGCGCCGTACATGCTGTCGGTGAACCCGTGGCCGAAGATCGCCACCGGCCAGCCGCCCGCCGGCATGGGCGACGAGGGCAGGAACATCTGCACCACCAAGTCGTTGCTGCCTTGCGGGCGAGGCTGGCCCAGCAGCGTGGGCGTGACGGGGATGTATTTCTCGGCCGTCTGGTAATCAGGCGAGCGGAAGCGCCCATACGCCACCCGCGCCACCGAGCCCGGCACCACATTGAGCGCCGGTGTGGGCAGGAAGGACGGCGTGAACACCGGCGCCGCGCCGGTCTGCCGGCTGAACTGGATGCCCGCCAGCGCGCTGGTGGCAAACACCGCGCGCACCGGGCCGGCGGCAGAGGTGCCGATGTTGAAGTCGATCTGCGCCGGATTGGAGCGTTTGATCTGTGCGCGGATCTTCTCCAGGTCTGCCGAGGTGCTCTGCGTGGTGAACAGGCTCAAGGCCACCACACGATGCTGCGATGCACCACTCGCATGCTGGCCGTCGAGCAGCGACTTGCGGTAGTCGGCCACGTCACGGTCCTTGCTGTGACCGAAGTTGAGGTCGTGCCGGAAACGGCCGAACGGGCCGGCCTCGATGGGCTTGCCCGCGGCGTCTCGCACGCCGTTGGTCACCACCAGAACGTAGCGCGAGTGTTCGGCCAGCAGCTCGTCGGACTCGACGGCCAGCGTCTTGGTGGCCACGTCCCACACCACCTGGTTGATGCCCACCCGCTTGCCGAAACCCCAGCCGCTGAGCGTGTCGCCCAGGTTGACGAGGTAGACGGTGTCGCTGGTCACGCTGGCGGGGTTGATGTCGCCGCTGAAGGGGATGGTGATGCGCGGCTGGGTGTTGAAGCCATCGAGCTGGTTGATGACGTCGATGTCGGCGCAGTCGCTGGGCCGGGTGGCACAGTCGGGCTTGGGCAGGTGCACCCGCTTGAAGGTTTTTTGCGTCCAGTCGACGCGGGTGAAGCGGTCGCTCGGGAAGGGGCTGGTGGTGGGGCTGGCCAGGTCAAAGCGCACGTGCACACCGGCGGCACCTGCGGCACCGGTCGCACCGACCACAGCCGGCAAGGCCAGCAGCACAGCAGCCGCCCACCCGCGCCAACGCCCGGCGGGCAAGCAAGGGTCTCTGAGCGGGCCGGAATGGAAAGCAGCAGTCATTCGATGTCTCCTGGCAATGTGGGTTGGGCGGTCCGGTGGTCTATTTGCCACGCGGTGAAACTTGTACTGCTGCGCCGTCGCC
Source organism: Rhizobacter sp. (assembly GCA_014380155.1). Taxonomy (GTDB): domain Bacteria; phylum Pseudomonadota; class Gammaproteobacteria; order Burkholderiales; family Burkholderiaceae_C; genus Rhizobacter. The sequence goes on from JACMKJ010000173.1 coordinate 10,974, forward strand.
GTCGCAAGGGCTGGTATTCACCAGTGGCAAGGCCCACGCGCCGGCGCCGGCTTGGATAGCATCGGCGCATGCAACGCATCCACCCGCCCACGTTCGCACAAGCCCTCGGCCTGCTGCACGCCGAAGCAAGGCCGCATGAGCTGGCCGGCATGGCGCACTTCGGCATGAACGTGGCGCAGCCGCGCCTGGGGGTGTCGGTGCCCACGCTGCGCCGCCTGGGCAAACAACTCGGCCGCGATCACACGCTGGCCCTGGCCCTGTGGGACAGCGGCATCGCCGACGCACAGATCCTCGCCAGCCTGGTGGCCGATCCCGCTCGCTTCACCTGACGCGAGATGAACCACTGGGCAAAGACCATGCAGTCGTGGGACACCTGCGACAACTGGGCGCTGCGCAGCATCACCAAACGCAATGCCACTTTGAACGCCGAAGCCATCGCCTGCGCGCAAGGCCTGCGCACGCTCGACTCGCGCGCAGCGCGCTGGGTGGCCGCCGACGCGCTGCGCGAGCTGCAGAGTGACGCCGTTCAGACGCGCCTCGCGGCGCGCCGCTGAACGATGGCCGCACCCGAGGTGGTCTACATCGACGACACACTGATCGTCGTCAACAAACCCGCTGGCCTGCCCTCTGTTCCCGGCCGGGCCGAGGGTTTGCAAGACTGCATGGCCTCACGCGTGCAGGCCATCGCAGCCGATGCGCTAGTGGTGCACCGGCTCGACATGGCGACCTCGGGCCTGCTGGTGTTTGCGCGTGGCAAGGCAGCGCAGCGGCAACTGAGCCTTGCCTTTGCGCAGCGCGAAGTGGGCAAGCTGTATGCGGCGGTGGTGGCCGGGCAGGTGGCGCAAGAAAGCGGCGAGATCGACCTGCCGCTGATCACCGACTGGCCAAACCGACCGCGGCAGATGGTGGATCACGCCGTGGGCAAGCCTTCGCTGACGCGCTACCGCGTGCTCTCTCGTTCGCAGCACGACACACGCGTGGCGCTGGAGCCGCTCACCGGCCGCTCGCACCAGCTGCGTGTGCACCTGCTGGCCCTCGGCCACCCGATCGTGGGCGATGCCTTGTACGCGCCACCCGAGGTGCTGGCGCGCTCCACACGGCTGCTGCTGCACGCGCAGTCGCTCTCGCTGCCTCACCCGGTGAGCGGTGTTGCGCTGCAGTTCGACAGCCCCGCGCCGTTCTGAAAACGTCGCCTTACCATCGTGTCTCGCCGCGTTTTCAAGGACACGCCATGCGCTTCACCCGTTTAGCCCAGCACCTGTTGGGGTGCGCCGCGCTGCTCTGGCTGAGCGCTTGCAGCACGCCCCCACCCATCGACCGCCCCGCCCTGCAGCGCCAGGTGACCGAGGCGGAAATCGCCTTCGCCAAGACCATGGCCGACCGTGACCATGCGGCCTTCACCCGCCTGCTGGGCGACGACGCCATCTTCTTCTCCGGCCCCGCTCCGCTACGTGGCAAGGCCGCGGTGGCAGCCTGGTGGATGCGCTTCTATGAGCAACCACAAGCGCCCTTCTCCTGGAAGCCGGAAAAAGTAGAGGTGCTCGACAACGGCAGCCTCGCCATCAGCACCGGCCCCGTGTTCGACCCGAGCGGCAAGGCCGTCTCAAGCTACACCTCGGTGTGGCGACAAGAATCGCCCGGCGTGTGGCGCGTGATCTTCGACAAGGGTTGCAATTGCCCCTAGCAGACAACTCCCTCCTGGGCCTGAGGGCCTTCATGCGCTTCTGGTGGGCGCGTGTGGCCGGTACCACCGGCAACCAGATGCTGATGGTCGCGGTGGGCTGGCAGATGTATGAGCTGACCGGCAGCGCCTGGGACCTGGGCCTGGTGGGCCTGCTGCAGTTCCTGCCAGCCCTGCTGCTCACGCTGGTGGCCGGCCACGTGGCCGACCGCTGCGACCGCACCCGTGTGCTGGCGCTGTGCATGGTGGCGCAGACCGTCATCGCGCTGCTGTTGATGGCTGCCTCGCACGGGCACTGGGCGACCCGCGGGCTGCTGCTGTGGCTGTCGGTCGCGCTCGGCATGGCCAAGGCCTTTCAGATGCCGGCGCAGCAGGCGCTGGTGCCCTCGCTGGTGCCCAACACGATGCTGCCTCGCGCGCTGGCCTTCAGCTCGATGGGCATGCAAACGGCCATCATCGGCGGGCCGGCGCTGGGTGGCTTCATCTACGTGGCCGGTGCGAGCGTGGTCTACGCGGTGTGCGCGGCGGCCTTCGTGCTGGCCGGCGTGCTGTTCTTGCGCATCGGCCACCCGCACGTGCCGCCGCCGAAAGAGCCGGTGACACTGGCCACCGTGTTGGCGGGCTTCCAGTTCATCTGGCAGCGCCCGGTGGTGCTGGGCGCCATCTCACTCGATCTGTTTGCCGTGCTGCTGGGCGGCGCGGTGGCCTTGTTGCCGATGTTCGCCAAAGACGTGTTGCACGTCGGCCCCTGGGGCCTGGGCCTGTTGCGAGCCGCGCCGGCGGTGGGCGCGCTGTGCATGTCGGCGGTGCTCACCCGCTGGCCGATCACGCGGCGTGTGGGCAAGGTGATGTTTGCGGCGGTCGCCATCTACGGCGTGGCGACGGTGTGCTTCGCCTTGTCGACGCTGTTCGTGCTGTCGATGCTGGCCCTGTGGGTGAGCGGAGCGGCCGACATGGTGAGCGTCGTGATACGCCAGTCTTTGGTGCAGCTCGAGACACCCGACGCCATGCGCGGCCGGGTGAGCGCGGTGAATTCGATCTTCATTGGTGCATCCAACCAGTTGGGCGAGTTCGAGTCGGGTGCGACGGCGGCCGTGCTTGGCCCGGTGGGCTCGGTGTTGCTGGGTGGCATCGGCACCTTGGCAGTGGCCGCGTTGTGGATGAAACTCTTTCCTGCCTTGGCAAAACGTGAACGATTGACCGAAACCCATTGAGGTACGCGCTCGGGTTTTCACGAAACCGCCAGAACAAGGCCGCGAAGATACTTCGCGCTCCCCAGCTGCCCCCAATACAAACACCATGACAGCAACGAAGACGAACCGCCCAGACTTTCTCTACCCGGGCGGCTCGCCGCTGATGCACCCACCGCTGCAGCTCAAGGACTCCGAGATGTACGGCTTCTTCGTCAAGGGCGACCTGGCGAAGCTGCAGGCCACGGTCGACTCGACGCTCACCGGCTGCGCCGGCGGCGAGATGAGCTTTAAGGTGTTCTCACCCTTCGTGATGCTCACCTTCACCAAGGTGCACAAGGCCTTCTCCACCTGGCCGAGCGACGCCGCCAAGGGCTGGGGCGAAGAGCTGGACATCATCACCTGGGTGATGGTTGGTCAAATCAAGAAAGGGGAAGCCGGCATCAGCCGCGTGTTCTTCTACCCCTGCCACATCTTCGTGGACGACGCGATGGCGCTCATCAACGGGCGCGAACTCTTCGGCTACCCAAAGTACCTGTGCGAATACAGCATGCCCGCACCGGGCGAACCGGCCCGCTATTTTTCGATGGCCACCAAGGGCTTCGAGCCCTTCTCGCCCGAAACGCAACTGGCCACCCACCCGCTGCTCGAAGTGGCGGCCACCACCAACCGCAAAAGTGCTCGCAAGCTCGGCGGCTTCATCGAGCTGATCGAAGAAGCCATCGAGCTGATCGCCGCCAACCTGCCCGCCACGCTGGAGCTCGACAAGGAAGGCTGGGCCCAGATCGCCGGCATGCTGCGCCACCCCGGCTGCGAGCAGATCTTCCTGAAGCAGTTTCCCGATGCATCGGGCATCAAGGCGGTCTACCAGGCCATCGTGGCGGCACCGGCGATGGTGACCGCCGTGCACGGCGTCGAGGTGTTCGAAGACGACTACGAGCTGACGCTGCACAAGTTTGCGAGCTTCCCGCTCAACGAAACGCTGGGCCTGCAGCTCGGGGTTCAAGAGGCCATCCTGCCCTTTCACCTGAGCTTCGACTTCGAAGTGACACCGGGCGAAGAGATTTACGACAACTCGCAGATCTCGCCGCAAAAGATCGCGGTGCTCGGCGGTGGTGTGGCCGCCATGACCGCGGCCTACTACCTCACCGACCAGCCAGGTTGGCAGAACCAGTACGACATCACCGTCTACCAGATGGGCTGGCGCCTGGGCGGCAAGGGTGCGAGCGGGCGCAACGCGGCACTCGGCGAGCGCATCGAAGAGCATGGCCTGCACATCTGGTTTGGCTTCTATCAAAACGCCTTTCGCACCATGCAAGGCGCCTATGGCGAGCTGGGCCGCCCGGCGGGCGCACCATTGGCCACCTGGCAAGACGCCTTCAAGCCGCAGCACTCGTTTGTGTTGAGCGAGCTGATCGACGGGACTTGCCGGCAGTGGCTGATCGACACGCCCGAGATGCCGGGCGAGCCCGGCCATGGCGACGAAGACATCGGCCTGTGGGACATCGCACTCACCATGTACGAGTGGATCAAGATGTGGCTCGCCGAGCTGGAGGGCAAGCACGGCACCACCACCGTCGTGACCACCACCTCGGTGGAGGTGACTGAGAGCCACATCGGCGATTGGCTGGAGTCGCTGGCCACGCGCATCGAGCGCAAGGTCGAGACCATCGTGTCCGACGTGCACAGCGTGTTCGACGCCGCATTGAGCTTTGCGCAGAGCCTGCCCAAGCTCACCGAACAAGACGCCGTGCAGCACGCAGTGCACGCTGCTGCGCTCAAGAGCATGCGGGTGGCATTGCAGACACGTTTTGGTGCGCAAGCCGAGGCGAGCGACGTGGCCGACGACCTGCGCCGGCTCTACATCTGCATCGACCTCGCCGTCACCTCGCTGATCGGCATGCTCGAAGACCACGTGTTTGAAGAAGGCTTCGACGTCATCAACGACGAAGACCTCTACGCCTGGCTCACACGCCATGGCGCCAACCCGACGGTGAGCGTGCATTCGGCGCCGATCCGCGCGCTCTACGACCTGGTGTTCGGCTACGAAGACGGAGACTTCGACAAACCCAACTTCGAAGCCGGCACCATGCTGCGCGGCATCTTCCGCATGACCTGCGGCTACCAGGGCGGCATCATGTGGAAGATGCAGGCCGGCATGGGCGACACCGTGTTCACGCCCTTCTACGAGGTGCTCAAGAAGCGTGGTGTGAAGTTCGAGTTTTTCCACAAGGTCGAAGAGCTGGTGCCCGAGGCCGGCAGCAACACCGTCGGCCAGATTCGCATGACACGCCAGGCCGATTTGGCCGTCGATGAATACGACCCCTTGCGTCCGGTGAAAGGCCTGGACTGCTGGCCGAGCGAGCCGCTCTACCCGCAGCTCGACCCCGCGCAGGCGAAGCTGCTGCAAGCCCACAAGATCAACCTCGAATCCAACTGGAGCGATTGGCCGGAGGTGTATCAACAGCAGTTCAAGAAGCCGCTGCCCACCGTCACGCTGCAACGGGGTGTCGACTTCGACAAGGTGATCTTCGGCATTTCGGCCGATGGCGTGGCGCTGCTGTGCCCGCAGCTGGTGGCGCGCAGCCCGGCGCTGCAGGCCTCGTGCTCCTACGTGAAAACCTGCGCCACCCAGGCCTACCAGGTGTGGCTCGACAAGACCGTGCCGCAACTCGGCTGGACCGAATTCGGCCGCGACGGCGAAGAGCCCGTGCTCACCGCCTTCAGCGAGCCCTTCGACACCTGGGCGCCGATGGACCAGACGCTGATCCGCGAAACCTGGCCACCGCAGTTCGAGCCGAAGAATGTGTCGTACTTCTGCAGCGCCTTGGCCGTCAAGAGCTACCCGCCCTTCAGCGACCGCGGCTTCCCGGCGCGCATGGCCGAGCAGGTGAAGCTGGCCGCCATCGACCAGCTCAAGCACCACGTGCATGCGCTGTGGCCCGCCGTGGCCACGCCGCAAGACTTCGACTGGTCGTGCCTCATCGACACCACCTCCGCCCAGGGCGAGAAGCGATTCGACAGCCAGTACTGGCGCGCCAACGTCGACCCGTCAGAGCGTTATGTGCTGACGGTCGTCAACAGCACCAGGCATCGCTTGCACACCGATGGCACCGGCTTCAACAACCTCTACGTCACCGGCGACTGGATCAAGACCGGCGTCAACGCCGGCTGCGTCGAGGCGGCGGTGATGGCCGGCATGCAGACCTCGCGGGTCTTGTGCGGCCACCCGGCACTGATCGCCGGTGAGAAGGACCTCTGACCGATGCTCGGCGAATGTGACTTTTGCCGCGATGGCGGCGACAACCCCGCATGCCCAGACGAGAAGCCTCTGGTTACATTTCTTCCCACCGCCGTTTGACGGAGCCGAAGCCCGCCATGTCTCTGTCATCTGCCTTCCCGCTGCGCAGCCCACCCTGGCTGGCCCGGCTGCTGTTCCTGTGCCTGGCGCTGCAGTGCAGCTCCGCATGGAGCCAGTCGCCGATCTCGCTCAACGCCGATGTCGAGATCGACATCGCCTCGCGCGGCCAGCTCTACCTGGCGCAAGACGACACCCCCCCGGTCTCGCCCGCCGCGCTGGGCGCGTGGCTTGCCAAACAAAAGCAGGTGGAGCGTGTCAGCCTCTTCGGCGGAAGCTACTGGTTCCATGCCACGGTGCAAAACGACACCCAGCAAACCCGCTGGGTGGTCGACCCCACCGGCACGCTGATGGAACGCATCGAGGTGCGCGTGTACACACCCGGCCAGCCGGTGCAGTCGTTCATCACCGGTTACAGCGCCAACAGCAGCTACATGCTGCACTACGGTGGCAACGTCGAGCTGCCGATCGGCGCACAAGCGCAGGTGCTGCTGCGCATCGAGAGCCGCTACTTCGCACGCTACCCGAGCATCTACGTGGCCAGCCAGGCCGGCTACCGCAAGACAGTGATCTCGGAAAACGTGCTGACGCTGTGCGCCCTGGGCGCGATGCTCACGCTGGCGCTGTACAACCTGTTTGTCTACATCGGCGTGCGCGACAAGTCGATGCTGTACTACGCGCTCTACTTGCTGACGGCCACCGTCTCGTGGGCGATGACGCTGCACGTGGCGTCCGACTGGCTGGGCTGGCGCGGCTTGAGCTGGCACTACGTGGCCTTCTTCCTGGGAGCGGTGTTCAACACCATGTTCTTCCTCGAGTTCCTGCACCTCAAGGAACATGCGCCGAGGCTGGCCTGGATCGCACGCGGCAACATCTTGGTGGCGCTCGCGCTGATGCCGGTCTGCTTCTTGTCGGTGGCCTATGCCCACCTGCTGGCCACTGCGGTGATCTCGGTCACGCTGACGCTGGCCCTGGTCTCGGGAATGATCCGCCTGGGCCAGGGTTTCATGCCGGCGCGTTATTTCCTGGCAGCCTTCCTGGCCTTGCTCCTGCCGGCTGTGCTGATCTTGCCGGCCAACTTCGGGCTGGTGCCGAGCGTGATGCGCAACATTGAACTCTTCACCCTGCTTGGCGCCACCACCGACGCCCTGCTGCTGGCCTTTGCGCTGGCCGACAAGATCCGCCTGCTGGGCCGTGAAAAAGACAACTACCTGCAGCAGCTCAACGACGCGCTCAGCCAGGCCAGCACCGACTCGCTGACCGGCATCGCCAACCGCCACGCCTTCGACCGCACGCTCAGTGGCATGACGGTCGTCACGACCGATGCTGAAGCACCCCAACGCATCATGCTGGTGATGATCGACCTCGACGGCTTGAAGCGCATCAACGACGAACGTGGCCACGCCCATGGCGACGCCCTTCTGCGCGAATTTGCGCAAGGTTTGAGCGTTCTCAAGGAAGACGGTTTGAGCGTCTTCCGCCTCGGTGGCGACGAATTCGCCGTGCTCGGCGAACGCTCGCAAGAAGAGTTGGCCCGCCAGAAGATCAACCAGATCGAGCGCCGGCTGCACGACGCCGGCTTCCCCAACTGCGGCATCAGCTACGGCATCGCCTTCGGCTCGGAGATCAATTCGGGCTCGCAGTTGTTGATGCATGCCGATGCCCGGATGTATTTGCATAAAACAACGAAGCGCACGCAACCGGCGTGAGGCATGCCGTCATGCCTCGCCGCGCTTCATCTTCAGGCGCATCTGGCCTTCTCGGCCGCGCATCTTCCACTGCGAAAGTTGCTGTTGCCTCTCTAGGGCAGTGAGCGTGTCGCGGCGCATTTCGCGCAGCAGCTTCTGGTAATTGCGCAGCCGGTCGGGGGGCACCCCTTCGCGCACGGCGCAGCCGGGCTCGTCGCCATGGCGGCAATCGCGAAAGCGGCACTGTACGGCCAGCGTCGCGATGTCTTCGAAGCTGATCGCCAGCGTAGTTTCGTCGGCATCGGGCCGCAAGGTACGCAAGCCCGGCGTGTCGATCACGCACGCGCCGCTCGCCAAGCGGTGCAACGAGCGCGAGGTGGTGGTGTGCTTGCCACGGCTGTCGTGCTCGCGCACGGCGCCGGTGTCTTGCACCGTCACGCCCATCAAGGCATTCGTCAGCGTCGATTTGCCGGCCCCAGACGAACCGAGCAGCACCACGGTCTGACCCGCGCCGAGGTACGGGTCGAGCACACGCGTGGTGTCGGGTGCGGTGCCATTCACGGCCACCACTTCCACCCGGGGCGAGATGCGCTGGCGCAACTCGGCGACTGCATCATCGACCGCCTCGGGCGTGACCACGTCGGCCTTGGTCAACACGACCACCGCGGTCACGCCCTGGCCTTGCACGAGCGTCAAGAAGCGCTCGAGACGGCGTGGGTTGAAGTCGTCGTCCAGGCCCATCACCAGCAGCGCGGTGTCGACGTTGCTCACCACCGGGTGGCGGCGACCGTCGGCGTCGCGCCGGGCAATGTGCGAGAGCGGTGTGATGCGCTCATGCACCCAGGCCTGGCCGTGCGCGTCGTGCACCTGCACCACCCAGTCGCCGACGGCGACTGCGGTTTCTTGCTCGGCCAGCCAGCGTGCAAGCCGGGGCAGCACACGCACGCTGGTCTCTTGCAAGCCGTCGTGCACTTGCAGCGTCTCTCGGTGGACTTCGATCACGCGAACCAGGCGGCGCGGTGACGCAGCCAGGTCGGCCGCGTCGGTTTCAGGAACGGGTTGGGAACAAATGGCCACCAGGGCCATCGCGGGCGTCAAGCCCACCGAGCGCAAGCGCTCTACATCCATTTCGATCATGGTGAGATCTGTCTTCCATCGCCAGGAATGCACGGCGAAAAGCCATGCGAATGCCGTCACGCTCAGAGCGCGGGGCAACGAAGGGGGAAGAGGGTCGACCGTGGCGCGAGAAGCGCCGCAGCGGGTGTCAGATCTCAGCGCTTGGCTGAAAGAGAAAAGACGTGCGGCTCAGGCGGCGCGAGCGGCGACCCACAGGGAAACAATGTCTGCGTAGGCCATGATTTGTCTCCTCGGAGTGGGTTGAAGAAAGGAAGCGAGGCGCGAAGTCTGGCACGGGCCTCGGGCCGGGTCAATGCGGGTCGCGTTTCAATTGTTGCGGCGTTTCCGGCACCTCGCGTGCCTCGATGTCGACCACGTCACCTTGCGGCCGAGGGGCGCCACCAAAGGCGCCAAAGCCCGGAGCGGTGCGGAACTTCACCATGCGAGGGCGGCGCCCACGCACCAGGCTCCACACCAGCAAAAGCATCGTGAACACCAGTCCTGCCACCAGCAGGACAGCAGCAAACACCAAGCCGGCGGCAATCATCAGAAGGCGCAGCAGGGAGGTCACAAGTCGTCGAATGAAAGTCAGCACGCAGCGTCTCGGCAGCCAAATAATTTGGGGATTATCGGTCGCGCCACAATACCCCCACGCCACATGCAGGGGGTTCACCGGATGAAGAAATTTGCACTTGCCGCGGTCATCGTTTTGTCGGCTTGCAGCACCCCGCCTCCGCCCGCGGCGGTGCTCGCACCCAACGCCAACCTGGTGACGCAAGGCATTCCGACTGTGCCGGCCAGCCTGGCCGCGCAGGTGGCGAAGTACAACGACTTTCGCGGCCATGCCTTCGCCGACTGGCACCCGCTGCAGCGCGAGATGGTGGTGTCGCACCGCCCAGCCGGCGGCAACACCGCGCAGCTGTTTCGCCTGAAAGACGCGATGGCCGAGCTGGAGCCGTTGACCGACTCGGCCGACCCGGTCAACACCGCGACCTACGAGCCGCGTGAAGGCAAGTACCTGGTGTTCGAGCGCAGCGTGGGCGGCAGCGAAGCCGACCAGCTGTACCGCCTGGACCTCGCCAACAAGCAGACCACCTTGTTAAGCGACACCAGCGAGCGCCACAACCTGCAAGGCTGGCTGCATCGCGGCAGCCAGCTGCTCACCGCCTCCGTGCCGCTGGACAAGACGGCGCAAGGCGGCACCCGCAGCAAGGTGACGACGACCTTTCGCCTGATGGACCCACTCAACCCGCAGGCCGCGAGAAAGGTCGCCGAGCTCGACGGTGGCGGCTGGTACGCCGGCGGTGTGTCACCCGACGACAAACAAGTGGCACTCACCCGCTACCTCTCGGCCACCGAGTCGCAGGTGTGGCTGCTCGACCTCGCCAGCGGCCAGGCGAGCCAGGTCTTGCCCGCGCCCGGCAGCAACGAGCGCGCCACCTACTTTGCAGGCGAGTTCCTGCCAGGCGGTGCCGGCCTGTTGGTCATCAGCGATCGCGCCGGAGAGTTTCGCGAGCTGATGGCCTACCGCTTCAGCGACCGCCAGCTCACGCGCATGAGCGCGCACATCCCGTGGGACGTGAGCAGCATGGCCGCCACCACCGATGGCAAGCTCGTTGCCGCACAACTCAACATCGACGGCCGAGACGAACTGCGCCTGTTCGACGGCTTGACGCTCAAAGAGCTGCCCGCGCCCGCGGTGCCTCCCGGCAGCGTGGGCACCACCGCCTTCCACCGCCGCGATGGCGAGCTGGCGTTCTCGATCAACAGTGCCCAAGGGCCGAGCCAGCTCTTCACCCGCCTGCCCGATGGCCAGGTGACGCTGTGGACCCGCCCCTACGCGCCGCCCGGCGTCGACATGAAGAGCTTTCGCGACCAGGACATCGTGCGCTGGAAAAGTTTTGACGGGCGCAGCATCTCGGGCCTGATCAACCTGCCGCCCGAGCGATTCACCGGCAAGCGGCCGGTGATGATCCTGATCCACGGCGGGCCCGAGGGCCAAGCAACGGTGGGCTTCATGGGCCGCACCAACTACTTCATCAGCGAGCTGGGCATGGCGGTGATCCAACCCAACGTGCGCGGCTCCAGCGGCTTCGGCAAGAGCTTCCTCTCGCTGGACGATGGCATGAAGCGCGAAGACTCGGTGAAAGACATCGGCGCCCTGCTTGACTGGGTGGCGACGCAGCCGCAGCTCGACGCGTCGAAGATGATCGTCAGCGGCGGGAGCTACGGCGGCTACATGAGCCTGGCGGTGAGCACGCATTACGCCGACCGCATTGCGGGCTCGATCGACGTGGTGGGAATCTCGAATTTCGTCACCTTCTTGCAGAACACCGAAAGTTATCGGCGAGACCTGCGGCGGGTGGAATACGGCGACGAGCGCGACCCCGCGATGCGCGCATTTCTGGAGAAGATCTCACCACTCACCAATGCCGAGCGCATCACCAAGCCGCTGTTTGTGGTGCAAGGCAAGAACGACCCGCGTGTGCCTTACACCGAAGCCGAGCAGATCGTGGCCAAGGCCCGCGCCAACAACACCCCGGTGTGGTACCTGCGTGCCGAAAACGAAGGCCACGGGTTTGCGCGCAAGGAAAACGCCGACTACCAGTTCTACGCGACGATTCTCTTCCTGCAACAGACCTTAGGCCGATAGCGGCCGCGCAGCCCGCACATAGCTCAGCACCCGCCCCTTGTACGGCGTGCTGCCGTCGGGCAGACGGGTGATCTTGAACTCTTCACGCTCGAAGCCCAGCTGATCCATCAGGCGATTGAAGCCAGCCCGGTTGCCACGGTCGGGGTCGACGATCACCACCTCCATCGCCGCCTGCGAATGGCGCTCGATGAACGCCGCGAGCAGGCTCGGCTGATTGCGTTCGTAGAGCACGTCGCTGCCGATGATCATGTCGAAGCGGCCCAGGTTTTCGTTCCGCGCCGACCAGTCGCCGTGCAGGTACGGGAGCGCTGGCAACACGTTCAACCGCAGGTTCTCGACGAGAAACGCACCAGCCAGCGGGTGACAGTCGCTCGCCGTCACATCACCATGGCGGCGGTGCAGCGACAGACTGGCCAGACCGAGCCCACAACCCACTTCGAGAATGCGGCGCTGGCCCAGCACGGTGTCTTGCAGGTGCGAAGCGAGTACCAGGGCCGATGGCCACACCAGCCCGAAAAGCGGCCAAGCGGCCGACGAGATGCCGATGCGCTCGGCCTCGCCATCAGGGTCGTGGAATTGCTGTTTGTCGAGCAAGGAGCGAACCTGCATCGCCAGGCCCGCCACGTCGAGGGTTTCGAGCTTGATCTGGTATCCGGGCATGCCGCAGGGTACTCCTGCGGCCTATTTCCCTTGAAAACCGCCGGCGCGAAACGTGATGACCAAGGTGTCACGGTGCCCACCGTCGGTGACGGGCTGGATCGGCGTGCTCTCGTGGATCACCCGCTCGTCGTCGAGCATCAGCGTCGTCCACGCCTCGGTCATGGTGAAGCGGATGCCGGTCGGCCCGGCGGCCTCGAAGACACGCGTCTCGCCGCCCTTCACGCCCGTGCGGTTGACCAGGATCACGGCCACGAAGTCGACACCATCGCGGTGCGCACCCTCGGGCGTGGGCCGGCCGATGCCATCGGTGGTGTCGATGCGGAACTGGTGCGCCTCGACAAACCAGGGCTGCGCGCCCTTGACGGCAGAACAAGTGCGGCTGAGCGCGCGCAGCAATTGCACCCACACCGGCTGCGCCACGATCTGCGGCGCGATCGGCTCGAACCAGCGCTCCAGCCCACCGTGCAAGGCGTTGTATTCCACCGGCTGCCAGTGCGCGCGGTGCGGTGCCTGCGTGACCGTGTCGCCGTCGACCACGAAACAGGCGTGGCGACGGCGGCGGTAGTGGCCGCCGTCGCGCAGGTAGGCGTCGGGCGGCAGATCGTCCCAGCTGGGCTGCAAGGCCTGCAATTCCGGCAACTCGCCGGGCAGCAGCGTGCACAAGCCCGCGGCGCTGATGGCAGCATGGCCAGCCTGCGCCAGGCGGGCGTTCAACTCGGTGGGGGCGACAAAGGGCGGGGTGAGGCTGGCAGTCATGCCCGGAATGATGCCAGCGGATGCCGCCGCAGATGACGCCACACGAGGCTGACACAATCACGTCATCCCCTTCACCCACGCTCGTTCCATGTACCACGGAGAACGTTTCAACAGCCTCACCCACCTCGCCGGCCTGCTGCTCGCGGCTGCCGGCGCCGCCGTACTCATCACCCAGGCTGCGTTGATTGGCGACGCCTGGAAAGTGGTGAGCTCCAGCATCTTTGCCGCGACCATGGTGGTGCTTTATGGTGCCTCCACGCTGTACCACAGCGTGCGTGGCGCGGCCAAGAAGGTGTTGGTCAAGTTCGACCACTGCGCCATCTACCTGCTGATCGCCGGCACCTACACACCGTTCACCCTGGTCACCCTGCGCGGGCCCTGGGGCTGGGCCTTGTTCGGCACGGTGTGGGGGCTCGCGGTCATCGGCATCGTCAAGGAGCTGGCCCTGGGCCGCGATCGTGTGCCTTCGGTGCCGCTGTATGTGGCGATGGGCTGGCTGGGTCTGATTGCCGCCGTGCCCATGGTGCAAGAGTTGCCCACCGCCGGCCTGGCCTGGCTGGTGGCGGGCGGCCTGTTCTACACCGCCGGCATCGTCTTCTATGCCAACGACGAGCGCTGGCGCCATGCCCACGGCGTGTGGCACCTCTTCGTGCTGGCGGGCACGGCCTGCCACTACCTCACCGTGCTGCTGTACGTGAACTGAGATGGGCGACAACGCGCAACCACGCAACCCGCTGCACGGCCTCACGCTCGAGCAGATGCTCAACGCGCTGGTGTCCCATTTCAGCTGGCCAGGCCTCGCCGAGCAGATCAACATCCGCTGCTTCACCAGCGACCCGAGCATCGGCTCCAGCCTGAAGTTCTTGCGCAAGACCCCCTGGGCACGCGAGAAGGTGGAGAGCCTTTATCTCTTCATGTTGCGCGAGCAGGCCCGCGCGGCACGGCCTCCGCGCCCCTGAGTCAGCGGGCCCGTCAGACCTGTAGGACAGGGCTGACAGGGTTTGGCCTCATTGGCCGACACCCATCGACTGCCCTCTCCGATAGGGCCTCATCACGCCCTCCCCGACCATGGCGCTGCTGCTGAGCTACGGCTTGGCGCTTTGATGACTTTGAAAGGACCTCAATGAAACTCAGACCTCAACTGCTGGCGGCATGCATCGCCGGCCTCTTCGCCGTATCGGCTCAAGCTCAAATCTCCGGAAGCGGCGTCTACGTGGGCGGCAGCGTCGGCCAAGCCAAGGTCAAGGGCGGCGATTTCCCTGGCCTCGACAGCACGAAGGCAGCCGGCAAGCTCTACGGCGGTTATGCGTTCAGCCCGATGTTCGGGATGGAACTCGGCTACGTCCAGCTGGGCGACTTCAGCTACAACGGCGGCTCGGTCAAGGCGAACGGCATCTTCCTCGACGCCGTGGGCACCTTTCCGTTCACACCGCAGTGGTCGGGTCTGGCACGTGTCGGCGCCTTCCAGGGCAAGCTCGACGGCGGCGGCATGAGCGACAAGGGCAACTCGTGGAAAGTGGGCGGCGGTGTTCAGTACAACCTGACACCCAACGCAGCCGTGCGCGCTGAATACGAGCGCTATCGCTTCGATGTGTTGGGCAGCCCGAAGGCCGACATGGTGACCGTCGGCCTGAACTACCGCTTCTGATGTGAAGCAGCGCCTCGTGGGCCGGATTTCTCCGGCTCATGGGGCCGTTCTTCGGCCCCGTCGAGCGGTGCCGGCATGGTGGGGGCGTGGATGCGCACACGCGCTCCGAGAACGCCCACCACCTGCCCCGCGCGCACCTTGCAGGTCTTGCGCAGCTCCTGTTGGCCGTCGACCTCAACCTTGCCGCCGGCCACCATGGCCTTGCCTTCACCGCCGCTGCTGGCCAGGCCGGTGACCTTGAGCAAGGTGTCCAATGTGATGAAGTCACCGCGCAGTTCGAACTCGATTTGTCTCATCTCTGTTGCCCTCGCCTTACAGGGTTATCGGCGAAGTTTGCGTCAAACCCAAGGCCTGCGCCAGCAAAGCGTATGACTTGCGCCGCACCGCGGGGTCGTGTGTCCAGGTGTTGATCACCAGCTCGTCGAGCGACAGCTCGGCCGCCAGCCGCTGCAGCTTGTCGACCACCTGAGCCGTGCTGCCGACGAAGGCGCGCTGACGCATCGGCTCGATGACCTGCATTTCTTCCAATGTGAAGCCGCGGGCCGCGATCACATCGGGCGACTGCAGCGGGCCCAGCACGCCGCGGCCACGGTCCACGCGCCAGCGCTCGCGGCTCAGCGCGTGGTGCAGCGCTTCTTCTTCGGTGTCGGCCGCCAGCGCCCAGACGCAAATGGTGGCATGTGGCTGCGGGTGACGCTCGTTCGGCTCATACAGCCTGCGGTACAGGGCGAGCGCCTGCTCCACCCCTTGTCCATCGACAAAAAAATACGCATAGGCATAGGGCAAGCCGAAGTGCGCGGCCAGCTGCGCGCCATAGTCGGAACTGCCCAGGATCCACACCTCGGGCGCATGCGGCCCTCGCGGGTGAGCCGTGATGCCACGGTGTGGCTCGCTGCGGGTCCATGCCTGCAGGTCGCGCACCTGCTCGGGGAAGTGATCTGCCGAGCCATAGGTGTGCGGGTTCAGCGCCTGCGCGGTACGCATGTCACCGCCCGGCGCGCGGCCCACACCGAGGTCGATGCGCCCTGGGGCCAAGGCCTCGAGCACACGAAACTGCTCCGACACCTTGAGCGCCGAGTAGTGCGGCAGCATCACTCCCGCGCTGCCGATGCGAATGCGCTGCGTGCGCGCGGCAATGGCCGCCATCAGGATCTCGGGCGCGCTGCCCACGATGGTCGGCAGGCTGTGGTGCTCGCTCAGCCAGAAGCGGTGGTAGCCCAGCGCCTCGGCATGTTCGGCAAGCGAAAGGGTGTCGCGGATGGCCGCGTCTTCACTGCTCCCGCTCAACGAGATGGATTGATCGAGTACCGAGAGTTTCATCATGAATGAGCCACATTTTGCTGGTGTATATTTAGCCTACAGGTATACGCAAGACAGTGGTTGTTAGTGATCTTTTCGAACACCGGTCTGGTTCCAGACCGGTTCCGTCAGACCCCCCCAATAACGTTTCTTGAGTGTCTCTGCATGCGGCAGCATGTGCTGCGCATTACTTAAGCAAGAAAGATAGGACTCGTCCATGACGACTCAAACCGGTACCGTGAAGTGGTTCAACGAGAGCAAGGGCTACGGCTTCATCGCTCAAGACGCGGGCGGCGCTGACCTGTTCGCCCACTTCCGCGACATCCAAGGCAATGGCTTCAAGACCCTGCTGGAAAACCAGAAGGTCGAATTCGAAGTCAAGGAAGGCCAAAAGGGTCTGCAAGCCGCGAACATTCGCGTGCTGTAAACCCCAGGCGCCAAGCCAAAGCAAAAAACGCGGCTCCGGCCGCGTTTTTTCATGCCTCGCTTTTGGCTGACAACTCGGCGACATGGCTTCGCCGGGCAGAGGGCTACGATGCGCCGATTCACCCCGATGGAGACCCTCATGTCCACTCTTGCCACCCTCACCAACCACCAGGTCCGCCTCGCCGCACGCCCCGTCGGCCTTCCCACCGGCGCCAACTGGAGCCACACCTCCGAGCCGGTGCAAGAGCCCACCGTCGGCGGTGTGCTGGTGAAAACCTTGAGCCTGTCGCTCGACCCCGCCATGCGCGGCTGGATGAACGAAGGCAAGAGCTACATCCCGCCGGTGGGCATCGGCGAGGTCATGCGCGCCGGCGGCGTGGGTGTGGTGGTGGCATCGAAGAACCCGGCCTTCGCCGTGGGCGACCACGTGAGCTGCAGCCCGGGCGTGCAGGAGTACTGCCTGATCGCCGAGGGCGAGATCAAGCGCTACAGCCTGGCCAAGATCGACCTGCGCGTGGGCTCGCTGACCCAATGGCTCAACGTGCTGGGCATGCCTGGCATGACGGCCTACTTCGGCCTGATGGACGTGGGGCTGCCCAAAGCCGGCCAGACACTGGTGGTCTCTGGCGCTGCCGGTGCCGTGGGCCAGACGGTGGGCCAGCTCGGCAAGATCCTCGGCCTGCGCGTGGTGGGGATTGCCGGTGGTGCGACCAAGTGCGACTGGGTGGTGCGCGAGCTGGGCTTCGACGCCTGTGTCGACTACAAGGCCGGCAACATCAAGGACGCCCTGCGCGAGCAGTGCCCCAAGGGGGTCGACATCTATTTCGACAACGTCGGCGGCGAGATTCTCGACACCGTGCTGACTCGCATCACACGCGGCGCGCGCATCGTGATCTGCGGCGCGATCAGCCAGTACAACAACACCACGGCGATCAAGGGCCCGGCGAACTACATGTCGCTGCTGGTCAACCGGGCGCGCATGGAAGGCATGGTGGTGTTCGACTATGCCGACCGTTACCACCTGGCCATCACCGAGATGGCGGGCTACCTGAAGGCCGGCAAGATGAAGAGCAAGGAAGACGTGGTGATGGGCGGCGTGCAAGCCTTCCCCGACACCCTGCTCAAGCTCTTCAACGGCGAGAACTTCGGCAAGCTGGTGCTGCAAGTGGCTGCGGAGTAGTCGCTCCACCCTATTCGGGCGGCACAAATGCCGCCCGGGCGTGGTGACGGGCCGCTAGACTGCCCCGTCATGGCCATGCCCCCGGTTTCCCCGCAACCGTTCACTGCCCCGCCCCTCTGGGCCGCTGCGCTGGATGCGGCTTCCGACCTGCTGGCGCTGCTCGATGAGCGGGGCCGCATCGTGTGGGTCAACGCCGGCTTTCTGCGCGGCAGCGGCCATGCAGTCGCCGATGTGCTGGGCCATGACGCCGTCCAGCTGCTCGGCGGTGGGGCCTGGCCCACGCTCGACACCCTCGCGCAACAGCAGCAGCCGACCGAGCTGCCCTGGCGACACGCCAGCGGCGAGGCGCGCTCCGCGATCACCGTCGTCAAGACACTCAACGCGCCCGAGCAGATGGGCGAGGCCCGGCTGCTCTTGAGCCTGCAAGACAGCACCGAGAACCAACGGCTGCGCCTCGACGCCAGCCACAAGGCCGAGCTGCTCGACATGACGCAGGAGTTCGGCCGCCTCGCCGTCTGGGAACGCGGCATCCCCGATGGCCAGGGCCGTTGGGATCGCCACATGTTCCGCTTCTTCGGCCTCTCGGCGGATGACGGCACGCCTGCGTTTGAAGAAGCCGAGCGGCGCGTTCACCCCGACGATGGCATTGGCGAGGCCTACCGCGCCTCAACGCTCAAAGCCGGTGTCTACGAACACCACTACCGCATCGTCTTGCCCAATGGCAGCGTGCGCCGTGTGCACTCGCACTGGGAGGTGAAATCTTCACCCACGGGCGTGCCCGACCGCGCCATCGGGCTGCTGGTCGACGACAGCGCGGCCTACCAGTTGGCGGACGCCTTCAACAAGGCAAATGCACAGCTCAAGATCGCCGTCGAGCTGGGCAACATCGCGATCTGGCGCCACGACCTCACGGTCAACCGCTTCTTCTACAACGACCATGCGTACCGCATCCTCGGCATCGCGCCCCAACCGCAGGGGCTGGCGCTGGAGGAAGTGCGCGCGCTGATCCATCCCGATGACATGCCGCAGGTGTTGGCCAGCGCCGAGTTGTCGCTGCACACCACCGAGCCGGTCGATATGGAGGCGCGCTACCGCCGCGCCGACGGCAGCTGGGCCTACGTGCTGACGCGGCGCATGGTGCACCGCGACGACAACGGCACGCCCATCGAGTTCATTGGCGTGGGGCTGGACGTGACGGGCCAGGTGGAAAAGCTGCGTCACGCGAGCGAGCTGGCCACGCGGCTCGAGATCGCCGTGAGCGCGGCTGGGGTGGGCGTCTGGAGCCGCGACCCCAAGGACGATCGCGCAAGCTGGAACGAACAGATGTTTCGCATCACCGGGCGGCCGCTGCACCTGGGTGGCCCGACGCGCGACGAGTGGATCTACCAGATCGTGCACCCCGATGACCGCGGCGCCATCCTGAAGGCTCGTTCCGACGTGTCGGCCGAGACCATGTCGGTCGAGCACGAGTGCCGCATCGTGCGCCCGAGTGGCGAGGTGCGCTGGCTGGTCAACCGCGCGCGGCGCGAAATGCGCGACGGGGTGATGATGGTCTTCGGCGTCACGCTCGACGTCACCGAGCGCGTGCTCGCCGAAGCCGCGCTGCGCAGCGTCAACGAGCGCGTGGCGCTGGCTGCTCGCAACGTGGGCATGGGCACCTGGGAGTGGGACGTCGCCACCGGCGAAGCCAAGTGGGACGAAGCCATGTTCCGCTTGCGTGGCATGGACCCGCAGGCGCATGCGCTCGACGCCGTGCAGCGCCTGGCGATGACCCACCCCGGCGACGTCGACGCCGTCAAGCGCGAGCTGCGAGAAGCCGCCGGCAATACCGGCCCGACCGCATATGAGTTCCGCGTGGTGTGGCCCGACGGCACGGTGCGCTGGCTGGCCTCGCGCTCCACGCCTGCGCCCGATGTCGATGGCCGCACCAGCCGGCGCATTGGCGTCAACTGGGACGTGACCGACGCCAAGAACGCCGAGGTGAGCCGCCGCGAGCGTGAGGTGGCGCTGCGCGAGAGCCAGGCCAAGTCGGAGTTTCTGTCGCGCATGAGCCATGAGCTGCGTACGCCGCTCAATGCCGTGCTGGGGTTTGCGCAGCTGCTGCTGATCGGCAAGGACGCACTGCAGCCGCCGCAGCGCGACAAGCTCGCGCACATCCAATCGGCCGGCGAACACCTGCTGGCCTTGATCGACGACGTGCTCGACCTCTCCAGCCTGGAAAGCAACCAACTCAAGCTCGACCTGCAGCCGGTGCCGCTGGCCGAAGTGCTGCGCGAGGCCTTGCCGCTGGTCGAGTCGCTGGCGCGCGCGCAGGGGGTGGTGATCCAGTCCGACACAGTCGACGGCGTGCTGCTGGGTGACCGCACTCGCTTGCGCCAGATGATGATCAACCTTCTGAGCAACGCCATCAAATACAACAAGCAGCAGGGCCGGGTGACGGTCTCCAGCCAGGTGAGCGAGCGCGAGGTCACCTTCCATGTGCAAGACACCGGTCGCGGCATGAACGAAGACCAGCTGTCGCACCTGTTCGAGCCTTTCAATCGCCTGGGGCTGGAGCGTGAAGGCATCGAGGGCACCGGAATCGGCCTCGCGGTGGTGAAGGCCCTGACCACCCGCATGGGCGGCCAGGTGAATGTGAGCAGCCAGCCCGGCCTCGGCTCCACCTTCGCGGTGCGCCTGCCGCGCGCCGCCGA
>JACMKJ010000174.1 GCA_014380155.1 Rhizobacter sp.
GGGCGGAGCGCCGCCGGTGCGGTGAGGTTGTGGCAGCAGGCCGCGGCGCGAGAGCGCCACCAGCGGCCCGCGGTGGCCGTGCGCTTGCAGGGCCAGGGCAACGTCGACCATGGTGAGGCCGCTGCCCAGCATCAGCACCGGGGCGTCTGCGGGCACATCGGCCAAGGCGTCGTGCCGCCAGGGGTCGCGCACGTATTGCGGGCTGCCGAGTGCGGTGGGGTCGCCCAGCCGCGGGTCGGCCGGCGAAAAGTGGCCCAGGGCCAGCACCACACGGTCGGCGTGCAGCGGAGCAACTCCATCACCGAAGTGCAGCACCGCACCATTGACGCTTGTCTCGAGAGAGTGCACATGCTCACATCGATGTTCGAATCGTTGCGGTTGGGGCAGTGCCTGGTGGGCGGTGTGCAGCGCCCATTCGAGGTAGTCGCCATACAACTCGCGGCGCACGAAGCTGCCGCCCTGCAAGCCCGCTTCGCGCTGCTGGGCGTAACGCAGGAAATGGCCTTCGTCGGCCTCGAAAGCGCTCATGCGCGCCGCCGGCACGTTGAGTACATGGTCGACACTGCGGGTGCCGTAGGCCACGCCGCGTGCGAGCAGACCGGAGCGGTTGATCAGCACGATGCGCAGGTCGGCTTCGACCGCGCGCCGCATCAGGTGAACGGCCGTCAGCGTGCCGCTCAGGCCGCCGCCGACGATGGCAATGGTGCGTGTCATGGCAGGCAAGGGGTGAGGTTGATGTTCATTTTCGGTTAATAAGTATTTAATGCCACAAGCGTGCATTTAAGAACTTTGTGCACCTTACCCGAATGTCTTCGTTTTGCGCCTCCCCTCAACTCGGTGGGACGAGAAGAAAGTCGCCCGAATTCACGGATCGGTGGAGCTATCCCGCAAAGCTCCGGCACCACGGTGTCTGCCCACTGCTTCAGGGGCTTGTGGTGAGCAGGTGGGCATCGCATGCTCCCGGGCACCATGACCCGCTGGTTCGTGAAGAACTTTGTGCGCCGGGTCAGTCGCGCCATATCTCAAAAAAGGAAACTTGTGGCTCCCATCCTCTCCACCCCTTCCGATCAATGGCTCGAAGTCATCGCCCACATCGCCCGAGATGCCGGGCAGGTGATCATGGCGATCTACCAGACGGACTTCAGCTCACGTGGCAAGGAAGACGCCTCCCCGGTGACCGAGGCGGACGAACGGGCCGAAGAGGTGATCACCGCAGCGCTGCGCCTGTTGACGCCCGACATCCCGATCGTGGCTGAAGAGGCCGTGTCAGCAGGGCACATCCCGCAGGTGGGAGACCGCTTCTGGCTTGTCGACCCGCTCGACGGCACCAAGGAGTTCATCAACCGCAATGGCGAATTCACGGTGAACATCGCGCTCATCGAGCACGGCAAGCCCACTCTGGGTGTGGTGCTTGCACCGGCGCTCAGCCGCTTGTTTGCAGGGCAGGCCGGCAAGGGCGCCTACCTCGAAGATGCTCAAGGCCGAAGGCCCATCCGCTGCCGACCCGTGCCGGCCGTTGGCTTGACCGTGGTGGCCAGCCGATCACATGGCGACGCCGCTGCGCTCGATCAATTTCTGGCCGGACGCCAGGTGGCCGCCTTGGCCAATGCTGGCTCGTCGCTCAAGCTCTGCCTTGTCGCTGCGGGTGAGGCCGACCTGTACCCACGGTTGGGGCGCACGATGGAGTGGGACATCGCTGCAGGCCACGCGGTGCTTGCCGCGGCTGGCGGAAAGGTCGAAACGCTGGCCGGTGTGGACCTGAGCTACGGAAAACCGGGTTTCGACAACCCTCACTTTGTAGCCAGCGCGGCGTAGTGAGCTCGCACCGGCGCGAGGGCTAGGCCCAGGCGACGATTCGGGTCAGCGCGTAACCGAGGGCCAGACCGATCCCGATGGCGACGGGCAACACGACGTCGTTGAGGATATTGTTCAAGCCGTGTTTTGCCCTGAACCAGATGGCGAGCGGCCAATTGACGAAAGAGCTCAACGCGATGGCTGCGAGAGCGCCATCGAGCCCTGCGAAGTGGTAGCCAATGGGAAGCCCCAGAAGGATCACAAGTACCCGGGGCAGGGTCGCCGCGGTCAATAACTCGGTTCGCCCTACGGCGAGATAGATCTGCTCGACCACAAGAAATCGGGTTCCGATCGTGCCGATCGCCAAGATGGCGCAGATGTGCGCAGCGGCCTGGTATCTCGAGTCGTACAGGATCTGGACGATGGGTTCGCTGCCGAAGAAGATGAAGCCGGCGAGCCCACCCACCACAAGATCCGTCAGCTGCTGAAACTTTCTATAAACGATCGGCAGCTCGTGTCGACGCTTGTTCACGACTTCGCTGAATACCGGAAACAACACCCTCCCAAGCACGGCCAGAACGGTGCCCGATGCGATGCTGGTCAGCCCCAGCGCGATCGAGTACAGGCCCAGCGTGGTGGTGTCGATCAAGCCGCCGAGCAGCATGCGGTCGCCATTCATGGCCACGAAGCCAAGCGTGGAGGAGACGATCACCCACTTGCCCTTGCTCACCAACTCGCGCAAGGCCGTGGGTTCCAAACGAAAGCGCGGACTTGGCCCACTGAGAAACCTGTGGCCCAAAAAGCACCTCAGCGCAGAGCCCACCAGGGCCCCTGCCACCAATGACCAGATCGACTCGGTCAGATACGCACACACCACCATCACGGTCAGTGCCACCACACGTGTCGCGACGTCCATGATCGCGATGCGGTGCATTTCGAGGTTTCGCTCAGCCAACTTGGCGTTGATGGACCCGAAACCGTCAATGACCATGGCGAACGTCGCGGCCGTCAGCAGACCGGGCAAGCGGGGGTCCGCGTACACCGTTCCCGCCATGAACCAGGTTTGGGCTTGCCCGAACAGGATCCCCAAAGAGGCCAGGCCTGCGATCAGCCACAGGGCCGTGCCTCTCATGACCTGCAAGGTCCAGGCCGTATGGAGAAACTCTTCGTCGGCACCCCGCGGGCTCTGCACGATGACCACTCCGCTGCCGATGTCTGACAGCAGGTTCAGCGCCACCATCATCGTGGCGACGACGGCCATCAGCCCGAAGGCCTCTGGCATCAGCAGTCGAGCCAGCAGGAGATTGCCACCGAACCTGAGGAGTTGGGCGATCATGTGCCCACCTCCGACCCACGCACCGGCATGCAAACTGCGGCGTCTCAGGCTCACGGGAATTTTCATCGGGCGAGGGCCAAGCGCATGGTGTCGCTGCAGTTCGGGTTTGGCTGTGATTCGCGATGAGCGTTCGGCGTTGTCATGAGGGATCAGTTGTCTGATTCAGATGTTTGTCGCGCGAGTGTCAGTGTGCGGGGGTGTGGGCTTGCGCAAGGTCGTGCTCAACAACCCATCCAGTGCGAACAGAATCGTCAGTGCAGCGGCCATCAGAACGATACCTGCCGCACCGTGCAGAAATCCTTGGCCGGCTTCGTCGCCTCCGTGGTAAGTGATCAGCACGAGGGTCACGACGCGGATGATGTTGGCCGCAAATGCGATCGGCAGGATTGACGCGATCATGATCACGTTGTGCGCAAGCCGGTCGCGGCCTTTGAAGTAGATGAACAACGCACCGATGGCGGCCAGGCTGAACATCGAGTTGAGCCCCGAGCAGGCGTCTGCCACCAGCAGCTGATAAGGGCCGATCGAGATCATCACGCCGGCCCGTGCAACGGGGTAGCCCATGGCGTACAGCAGATCCACGACGATGACCGAGATCCAGCCCTTCAAGGGGCCGGTCACGGCGTCGACCACGCTGGCCGGCATCGGGATCATGAACAGGATGTAGAGCACCGGGAACCTGGCCGCTCGCAGCGCGCCGGCACCACCCAGCAGGAGCAGCCCGCCTCCGACCACAAAAATTTGCGATGCAAATGCGACGCTCGCCACGATGAACACACGCCCCAGCCCGTACAGCAGAAGGCCCGATGCGAACAGCAGCCAACCAAGTGCAGGCACTGGGAGGGTCGCTGCGGTCACGATCTGCTCTCGTGCTTGCCAGAACAACCAGCCAGTCAGCCCCAGGATGATGGGACCGTGCCCGAGCTCATCGGTCTGCCACAGGTCCTGGCTTGCCACCCAATAAAGAGGCACATACATGACCGCAAAACCCACCAGCAGAAGCAACCAGGGCCCGGAGAGCCGTACCGGAGTCACCGCCATGCGCGTCTCAGGCGTGCTCACGTGCCTCGCCGTAGCGACTTGAGCTTCTGGGGCTTCTGGAACGGTACGTCCACCAGTACCGAGCCGACCACTTTGACGCCGGCTTCCTGCATCTGGTCGACCAGCTCCTGGAACTCTGCCGTGCGAGTCATGTTGTTGCGGGCGACGATCAAGGCGGCCCCAGCGAAGCGGGCGAGCAGCGTGACGTCGGCTCCCATGGTCATAGCCGGGGTGTCGATGATCACCACGTCAAAGGCTGACATGCTTTGTTCGAGGATGCGGTCGAACGACGAGCGCCCGAGGAGCTCCTCAGGGTTGGGCGGGATCGGCCCTGAGGGCAGAATCGCGAGCCCAGGAATGCCCGGCACCAACTTGATGACCTGCTCGTGCATGCGGCCCGTCAGCAGGTTCGACAAACCCGTCTGGTTCTCGACCTTGAAGAGCAGGTTTTGGCGCGGGTTGCGCATGTCGCCGTCAATCAGCAGCGTGCGCTCCTTGGCTTGCGCAAAGGTGACTGCCAGGTTCGCGGCGAGCAAGCTGCGACCTTCGCCGGGACGCGTGCCCACGATGGCCAGTGCAACACGCGACGCGCCTTCCTTGAACCATCGCAGTTGCAGCTGGCTGCGCAGCGAGCGCAGGCGCTCGCCTTCGGCGCTGAAAGGCCGGTAAGCCACCACCACTTCGTCGCTGACCGGGTGCCCCGGGCCGCTCAGGTAGGGGTAGTCGAACTGCAGCGACAGGGCATAGAAGATGTCGGCTTCGGTCAGCAGGCCCAGTTGCATGCCCGCGTCACCAAAGCGCAGTTCGTTTTCTTTCTGGAAATTGATGATGCGCTCGACGTCCTCGATGGCGAGCCGCCCGGAATTGACCAGGATCGCCCCGATGGACCTGTCTGCGTCGCGCGCCTTTCCCGAAGACATGGTCGCCATCAGCTGCCCTCGTCCAAGGTCAGCTGCGGGGTCAAGTTCTTGCTGACCGGAGGCAGGTTGAGCGGCCCGCGAGGGCGGTGCGGGCCTCCTCTGCCGCGGTCTGCCCACGTCGACACCACACCCAGGACGGGTACACCTTCGATGATGCTCAGGTCAGCGGTGCTGCGCACGCGCCTGTCAAGCAGCTCCCACCCAAGGGCTGCACCGATCGCAAGCAACAAGCCAAGACCGGCCGCCGCCATCATGTTCTTCTTGATGTTGGGGCTCGAATGCACAAGCGGCTCGCTGGCCGGTGTGAGCACCCGTGCGCTTGCCTGGTCGGCTTGGCTTTCGAGTGAGACCTGGCTGCGGCGGGTGGCCACAGCGTCATAGGCGCGTTGGGCGGTTTCGACGTCGCGCTGCAAAACCGCCATCTCGTCAAACTGTGCTCGCAGCGACAACACCGTGCGCTTTTGCGCCTCGGCCATGGCGGACAGTTCGGCGATCTTTTGCCCGGTGGCACGGTTGACCGTGGCCGTGACTCCGGAGACACGGCGCATTTCAGAGGTGATCTGCTGCTTGATCTCGGCAATCTGTGCTTCGAGTTGCAAGCGTTGAGGGTGGTTCGAGCCAACGACTGCGCTGATCTCGCTCAGCTTTGTTTCGGCCCGCGCGAGCTCCGACTTCAGGCCTTGAACGACCGAGCTCATCTGCACGTCGGGCGATGTTTCGGTCCCGGTGTTGCGCTGGCGGGTGCTGGTGTCGGCCAGCTCAGCCTGGGCTGTAGCAAGCTGCGTCATGATGGACGTCAGCCGTGCGCCTTCGAGGTCGATTCGCTCGGTCGGGATGATCCCGCGGTCTCGCTGATAGCTCGACAGCTTGCGCTGGGCCTCTTCGAACTGTGCACGCAGGCTCTTGAGCCGCTCGTCGAAGAAGGTGCCGTATTGGCGTGACGGTTCGATGCGCAACTCGACGCTGAACTCGATGTAGGCTCGCGCAAACGCATTGGCCGCCGCAGCGACGAAGCGCGGGTCTGAGCCGGTGAATGAGATGTCGATGAGGTTGGTATTGCGCGCGGGCACGACTGCAAGGCTGTTGCGCAGCATCGAGCCGTAGTAGGTCTCGATGGGCACCCGTCCTTGCGTGGCCTGGCGCCACTGTTCAACAGCCGCCGGGCCTTCCGTCACGCCGAGCATCTTCACGACGCGCCCTGCGAGGCGTTCGCTCTGGATGATCTCGACCTGCGTGCCCAGAAACTCGCGCGAAGCGATCGACGGCATCAGCGTAGCCACCAATGGGTCGGCCCGCACGTCCAGCAACAGCGATGTTTCGGCGGTGTACTTCTTGGGCATCTGCAGCGACACGCCGTAGGCAATCACCATCACCAGCGCGAAGAGCGCCAGCACCAACGGCCAGCGAAGCCGCAGGATCAGAAGAACTTGTCGGAGGTTGAGACCGTTGCCCATGGTGGATCAGAAGACAGATTCGCGGATGTACACGACGTCATCAGGGCGCAGCGGGTCGTTGAGTTGGGCCTCCATGACCTGGACCTTGCCGTCGGCATCTCGCCGGTGCACCCTCAGGCCTCGCATGGTGCCGCGCTGCGTGATGCCGCCGACACTGGCCAGTGCCTGCATCACGCTCATGCCGCGCTCAAGCCGCATCGAGCCCGGGCGCTGCACTTCGCCGTAGAGGTAGATGACCGGAGCGCGTTCGATCCAGATCACATCGCCGTTCTGCAGGATCACGTCTTCACCGCGGCGGCCAGCGGCAAAGATCGCCGGTAGATCGAACTCGGCACGGTAAGGTTGGCCATTGCGTCGACCGACCAGCACGATGGTGTCGGAGCCGGTGGCACCAATGCCGCCTGCGGTGGCGATGATGTCGGTGAGTTTGGTATCAGCCTGCTCCAGCGGGAATCGCCCCGGCCGTCCCACGTGCCCCAGCACGGACACCTGGTGGCCACGCACCTGCGTGACCAGGATGGACACCTGCGGCTGCTTGACGAAGTTGCCGTCGCGCAGGCCATCGGCGATGCGCTTTTCAGCCTGCGGCAGGGTCAGCCCGCCAAGCGCTACCGTACCCAGAAGCGGGTAGGAGATGACGCCGGTTTCGCTGACGCGGGCTTCCAAGGTGAGGTCGGCGTTCTGGAAGACGGTGATCCGCATCACGTCGCCTGTGGCCAGCCGGTACTGCGCACTCGCCGTGCCTGAGGCCACCTGCGCTTGCGAGCTCAGCGGCCAGACGGCGATCAGCAAAGAGGCCAGTACGGCAGTGCTGCCGATGGACTTCAACAAGCGGGGGAGATGGTTCATGTCGGGCTCGTTCCGAGGTTCACGGTTGTTTGGCTGCGGCGGGCTGTGAGGCGGCGCCATCCACAGCATCGCCAAACCCGCTTCCGTACCTGATGGCTGCGGCCGCGCGCAAGGCCTTCAGATCATCATTGATGATGCGCGCCTTTTGCTCGTTCATCAGGAACTGTTCTATGACCGGCTTCACCTTGGCAAGTTCAACCGGCTCGCGGTGTGCGCTGACCAGGGCAATCACCTGCAGGCCCGTCGGCTTGCTGTGGATCATGATTTCGCCTTCGTTCATCTTGGCAAAGCCGGCGAGGCTGTTCAGAGGCAATTGTTCCGGCGTGCGGATCGCCTGATTGAACTCGAACCTGAGGTTGCGCGCCCTGAGGAAGTCAGTGAACTCGCTCATCACCTTGCTCGACTGCGCTTTGGCGCGCACTGCATCGGCCTGCTCTGCACCGACTTCGACGAACCATTCCTGGAATTGGTAGACGCGGCGCTCGGCAAACAGGGCCGGGTTGTCGGCGTAGTACTTTTGGACCTGTGCGTCGGTCGGTTTGCCCGCTCCGTCGCCCACTCGCTCGAAATAGGCACGGGCGATGACCTCGCGTCTCGCGGCTTCGGTTTGTTGCATCACACGAGGATCGCGGTCGAGTTCGATCTCGGCGGCCTTCTGCAGGGCCAGCTCCTGGTCGATCAGGCGCTCCAGCGCCTGCTTGCGTGCGGTCTCGGTTTGTTCGGGTCTCAGCCCGCGCTGCTGCTCGAGCAGGTAGTTGATCTGGTGAACGGTGAGCTCTTGCTTGTTGACTTTGGCGACCACCTGCGAAGCGGGCTTCTCGGCCGGCTTGCTGCACGCCGCCAGCGACAGGGCAGAGAGGACGATGACACATGCCGCCAAGCTGGGTGTTGCCGGGTGCTTGCCGAGTTGTCGATCCACGTTCATTCAGGCCGTCTCCAGGCTCGGTTCTTCAAGGGAATGTGACACGTCCAGATGTGGGCGCCAGTGTTCGCAGGTGCGCGCCGAGACCCTGAAGCGGTCGAGTGTAGCGGCCGGGGCTGCGTCGGCCCGCACCCCGATTGAGGGGTCGAAGGAGGGCGTTGCCAGGGGCGTGAAAACTTCACATCACTGAAAAAAGAACTGGCAGGTTGGGCGTCAACAAACAACACCGCGGCCCTGCCAGGCACGGCTCTTCAGCGGGTGCCTGTCAGGCCGCTCAGGCGAACCCGATCGCCGGGCGCGAGCGAAGCCAGCAACTCATTCACGAACCGGTCATGTTCGGCGTAGGCCCGTTTCGGATCGATATCGATCGACGAGACCCGAAACAGCAGACCGTCGGGGATCTGCCCGGTCAGACCGACACGAAGCTCGGCCACACGGCTTTCGAAGCGGCTGCGCACGGTCTGGTCACCGAGCGTGAACCAGTAGGTGATGGGCTCGAGGCGGCTCCCGAGCTGTGTGCTCAGTCGCCGGCCCATGATCGGCCCGAACGATGTGCCGATGTCTGACGTGTCGTTGCTCAGCAGGCTGAAGCCTTGCGCCACGTAGCAGACCTCGGGCTTGTGCGCCTGCAACGCGCCGCGCTGGTCGCTGCCATAGGCCAGGGAGAGCATGACGCGGTAACCGTTGTCGTTCACATAGGTGCGTGCGAGCACCTGGCCATAAAGCTTGTCCAGCAGTTGTTGTGTTTGCGGATTGACCACCTGGGTCACCTGCGAGGGGTCGACGCGCCAGCCGGCGAATTGCCGCGGCACGGCGGTTTCCAACTGGATGCTCGGTGCGCGTTTCTCACCGGCCGGTGACGGCTGGCCCCATGTGGCGATCACCGATGCCGAGCACATCAAGGCCAGAAGCGCCACGGCGGTTCGGATCGCAGGCATGCAGAGGTTCCCAAGGGGCGACGATGAGCCTGCATTTTGCGCCCGGCATGGCGTTGGGGCGCTGAGCAAGGCCACGGCGCGTGACAAATGCCACGGGAATCCCCCCCATCTCTGCTGCCAGAGCGGGTGGGGAGCTGCTTCCATCTGTAACGACGGTTCCTGTAGGTAAGTTTTCCTACGGCAAGAAATCACCTGTTCATGCCCCGTTCAAGCAACCGCCCCCCCTAGTTATGGGGGGGTTGGCACTGTTTTGGCGATCTTTAGCAAAAACCCCAACGGATACGTGTTGACAGGTCGACTTACAGGGCCTACGGCGGCCGACCCTATTCTGCTCACACCAAACCTGCAGTTCCTGGCGATGAACGTTGTGACTCAGGTTGGCTAGGCCGAGGTCTCTGCGTGATGGTGTTGCACCGAAATGGTGGCAGCCGCTCAAGTCGGGCTCCTCAATCTGCTGTTGCAACGCATCGTGTGCGACGCCCTGTAGCCCCCGCAAGGGGCGTCAATTTATCGGAATCCTGAAATGTCTTTGTCGATCGAAACCAGATTCAAGTTAATCCCTCTTTCCGCCCTGTGCGTGGCTTTGGCCGCGTGCGGCGGCAGCGACACCACCACCACGGATGTGACCGACGCCGATGCCACCGAGAACGCACTGCGCGCCCCCAAGCCCGCACCTGCACCGGCTGGCTGGAAGACCGTTGCCGCTGAGCGCCAGTCGTTCACTGTGGCTGCTTCGACGACCGTGCGCTACGGCACGGCCACCCGGTATGTCGAGCGCGTGGTTTCGGGCACTGTCCAGTGCACGAACGCGTTTTTCGGCAGTGACCCGGCTCCTTACATGACCAAGGCCTGCTTCGTTCGCATCGATGCTACGGCGCCTGCGCCAGCGCCAGCGCCAGCGCCAGCACCAGCACCAGCACCAGCGCCAGCACCAGCACCAGCACCAGCACCGGCTCCAGCACCGGCTCCTGCACCAGCACCAGCACCAGCACCAGCACCAGCACCAGCACCAGCACCAGCACCAGCACCAGCACCAGCACCAGCAC